>JAAYZP010000557.1 GCA_012514785.1 Propionibacterium sp.
CCCCGCCGGCCCGCGCCGTCGGGGAGCCCCGCCGCTACCGCGACTCCGGCATGCGCTGGGTGACCGAGACGCTCGCCGGACCCGCCGAGGACGCCCCCGAGGATTCGCTCACCTCAGCCCCGATCGACGAGGCCGCCGCCGACGTCGCGGCCTACCTCCGCGACGTCGGTGCCCGGGCGCTCATCACCTACGACCGGCTCGGCGGCTACGGCCACCCCGACCACGTGCGCTGCCACGAGATCGGGCTGCTTGCGGCCGAGCTGGCGGGCGTCGCGTTCATCGAGGTGCTGAGCCCCGACAACGACGACGACGCGCCGTCGATCTCACTAGCGCTCGGCCACCACGCCGACGCGGTCCTCGCCGCGCTGCGCGAGCACGCCAGCCAGATCACCGTCGATGGCACCGACCTCGTCCACAGCGGCGGTCAGCGCACCCCGATCACCTACGACGTCGAACTCCGCCGACGCCGGTAGCGGCCGGAAGCCGCGCGCCACGAGCGTGACCGCGAGGCTGATCTCCCACGCGAAGATCGGCACGGCCGCGACCAGTGCGAGCGGGTGGGTCTGCTCGTAGACGCCGGTCATGATGGCGACGTTGGACGCGAACACCACCGGCGCCCCCACCAGGCCGAGCGCCGGGATCCAGCGCGCCACCAGCCCGGTGCGCCACAGCACGATCGCGATGACGACGGTGTTGATCGGGCAGATGAGCCCCGGGCCGACGGTGAAGGCCATGGCGTTGAGCGACGCGAACACGGGCGCGAACTCGCCCGCGCCGAGGACGCCGAGGATGGCGACGACGCCGGTCAGCACGACGGTGGCCTCCAGCAGGCGGAGCGCGACGTAGGCCAGCGCCATCCCCGGCGCGAGCCTCTTGAGCACGGGGTAGAGCGCCACCGAGGTGCCGATGATCGCTGCCGCCAGCACCACCTCCAGCATGGCGCCGACGTGCACGGCGGCGTCCTGCGTGCCCGCAGCAGCCATCGGATCGGCGAGCGTGGGGAGGTAGAGGTCGGCCGCGACGACCGACGTGATGTGGGTGACGAAGTAAAGGATTCCGGCGGTGAGTGCGTAACGACGGGTGGGCATTGCGGTCCTTCCGGGACGGTGAGTGTACGGCGTACACCTTGCACGGCACACGTTAGGTGTACGCTGTACACATGTCAAGAGGGAAGTCTGCGCCACGCCCGCCGCTCAGCCGCGAACGCGTGGTGCGCGCCGCCGTCGAGTTCGCCGACCGCGAGGGCTACGCCGCGCTCAGCATGCGCAAGCTCGCCGACGAGTTGGGCGTCGTGCCGATGGCGCTCTACAAGCACGTCGCCGACAGGGAGTCGCTCGTCGACGCGATGGTGGACGCCGTCGTCGACGAGTACGAGCCGGCCCCCGCGGACGCCGACTGGCGGGAATCCGTGCGCGCGACGATCCTCTCCGCCCGCCGCGCCCTGGCCCGGCACCCCTGGGCCCGGGAGGCCATCGAGTCGCGCACCGACCGCACGCCAGCGGTACTCGGCTACATGGAATCCCTCGTGCAGCACTTCTTCGCCGGCGGGTTCAGCGCCAACCTCACCCACCACGTCATGCACGCGCTCGGCAATCGCATCTGGGGCTTCAGCCCGGAGATGTTCAACCCCGCCCCGGGCGCCGCCCCCCGTGAGCCGCAGCTCAGCCCGGAGGAGATCGTCGAACGCTTCCCCGGCATCCTCGCCATCGCCCGCGCCGCCCACGCCGACCCCACCGCCACCAGCTGCGACGAGGACTTCGAGTTCAGCTTCGCCCTCGACATCCTGTTGGACGGCTTCGCCCGCCTCCACGACCGCGGCTGGACGAGCGCGCACTGATTGACTCACGCTGGCCGTACGCTGTCCTCGACCACTCCCGAAAGGCACGCACATGGCAGGTGGGCTCGCAGCACTCCTCGACGACATCGCGGCGATCGCGCGCATCGCCGCGGCCTCGATCGACGACATCGGCGCGGCCGCCGGGCGCGCAGGCTCGAAGGCGGCCGCCGTCGTGATCGACGACGCCGCCGTCACCCCCAAGTACGTCCAGGGCTTCTCGCCCCAGCGCGAGCTGCCGGTGATCTGGAAGATCGCCAAGGGCTCGCTGGTCAACAAGGCGATCATCATCGCGCTCGTGCTGCCGATGAGCCAGTTCCTGCCCTGGCTGCTGACCCCGCTGCTCATGCTCGGCGGCGCTTACCTCGCCTACGAGGGCGCCGAGAAGCTCATCGAGTGGTTCACCGGCCACCACCCCGAGCAGAAGGCCGCCGTCGTCGACCAGGGCCCCGAGCACGAGAAGAAGATGGTCACCGGCGCCATCCGCACCGACTTCATCCTGTCCGCCGAGATCATGGTGATCTCACTGCGCGAGGTGGCCGACGAGCCGTTCTGGACCCGCACGCTCGTGCTCATCGTCGTCGCCATCGCGATCACGGCGATCGTCTACGGCGTGGTGGCGCTCATCGTGAAGCTCGACGACATCGGACTCGCCATGGCGAAGCGCGAGTCCGCGGCCTCGCAGCGCACCGGCGAGCTGCTCGTGAAGGCGATGCCGGTGATCCTGAAGGTGCTCTCCATCGTCGGCACGATCGCGATGCTGTGGGTGGGCGGGCACATCCTGCTCGTGGGCATGGAGGAGCTCGGCTTCACGCTCCCCTATGACGTCGTCCACTCGCTCGAGGTGGCCGTTGCGGGAGCCGTTCCCGGGATCGGCGGCGCGCTGGGATGGCTCACGAACACCGTCTTCTCGGCGCTGATGGGCGTGGTGATCGGGGCGATCCTCGTCGGCATCCTCCACCTCATCCCGCGGAGGAAGAAGGTGCTCGACGGCGAAGTCGTCGAAGGTTAGGCCACGGGTGCGCGACGAGGGTCGAGTCGATGTCGTGCCCCGCTCGGTCAGCCATCGAGCTCACCCTCGGCGCCAGCTGGTTGAGCGTCGCCGCGACGCGGTCCCTAAGCTCGTTCCTCGCGCCGGGAGCTCAACCAGCAAATGATGCTCGTTGATTGAGCAGCGAGCGTCCGTCGAAACCACCCCGGGCCTGGGCAGGGCCCAGGTTCCAGCGGGTGCTGAGGTTGGTTTCGACCACGCCGCAGGGCTGACGCCCGGCGGCGGCTCAACCAGCAAGTGGCTCTTGATGGTTGAGCAGCGAGCGTCCGTCGAAACCACGTCGGGCATGGGCAGGGACTAGGTCTCAGCAGACGCTGAAGCTGGTTTCGACCACGTCGCAGGGCTGGCGCCCGGCGGCGGCTCAACCAGCGAGTGGTGCTTGATGGTTGAGCTCACGGCGCGAGGTGGTTCCTGAGCTCGTGCCGCGACGGAGTCGCTGCACGATGGTCGAAGGGTCGAAACTGTGAGTATTGGGGGTACCACTTCCATCCGGGTTGTGGTGGTGTTAGGGGCTTGAGGCTCCGGGTTTGTGACTCTGGTCGAAACTGACCTCCGTCCCCCGTCTTCGGCGGGGTGGGGTGTCTTCTGAGTGGACGTGTCCAGACCTGGGGGCTTGAGCCCCGACCCCCGAACCGCAGGCGTGTCCTGATTAGGAGCTTGACCACCGTTGCGTCTTGAGCGCGTGGTGTGTCTCATCACAGTTGTGATCGCTTGCAGCTTCGGGGGCCGGAACACCGAGTACGTCACCCAACAAAGAGAGGGCTACGCAATGTCTAATGTAGCTGCTGACTATGACATCGTCATCGGGGTTGATACCCATGAGGACTTCCATGTCGCCGCGATCGTTGATGCCCGTACCGCGGGCGAACTCCACACACTGCAGTTCGAGGCCACCGATCACGGCTACCAGGAACTGATGGAGGTGCTGGACAGGTTCCCGGCGTTGCGGGCCTGGGCGATCGAGGGCACCGCCAGTCACGGGATCGGGCTGACCCGGTTCCTGATCCGGGCCCAGGAGCAGGTCTTCGAAGTCGACCGGCCGAACCGCTCGAAGCGCAAGCATGGGGCCAAGTCCGATGTGATCGACGCTCTCCGCGCGGCCCGGGAAGCCCTCGGGGCCGAGCGGTTGGCCACCCCGAAGGACCCGGACGGGCCGCGGGCGGAGTTGCAGCTGTTGCTGACCGCGCGCCGGCTGCGGATCGCGCACGCCACCGACACCGAACGCCAACTGCGTTCCTTCGTCAACACCGCACCCGAGGCCTTCAAGGCCCGGTTCCGGGGCCTCTCCCTGCCGCAGATGGTGAAGAAGGCCGCCCTACTGCGCGGCAGCCGCCACATGACCCCGTTGGAGGCCCTCCACGTCGACGAACTCCGCCAGCTGGCGAAGAACGCCCAAGAACTCCGCGCACAGGCCACAGCCCTGGAACGCCGGATCCGGGCGATCGTCCAGGCCTGGATGCCCGGCCTGCTCACCATCTTCGGCGTCGGCCCGATCGTCGCCGCCACCGTACTCACGGTCTGGTCCCACCCCGGCCGGGTCCACTCCGAAGCAGCGCTGGCGATGCTCGCCGGCACCGCGCCGATCCCCGCCAGCAGCGGGAAACAATCCGTGCCCGGCAGGCACCGCCTCAACCGCTCCGGCGACCGACACCTCAACAGCGCCATCTACACCATCGTCCTCGCCAGATGGCGTCACGACCCCCGCACCAAGGCCTACATCGAACGACGCCTCGCCGAAGGCAAAACCCCGAGAG
>JAAYZP010000077.1 GCA_012514785.1 Propionibacterium sp.
ACGAGGGCTTCTCGAACTCGACGCTGTGGCCGCTCTACCACGACACCGTCGCCTTCCCCGAGTTCCACCGCGAGTGGTGGTACACGTACCAGCAGGTGAATCGTCGGTTCGCCGAGGCTGCGGCCGATGCCGCGGAGGAGGGCGCGACGGTGTGGGTCCAGGACTACCAACTCCAACTGGTGCCCCGGATGCTGCGCGAGCTGCGCCCGGACCTGAAGATCGGCTTCTTCCTGCACATCCCGTTCCCGCCGCGCGAGCTGTTCGCGCAGCTGCCGTGGCGCCTCGACATCATCGAGGGGCTACTGGGCGCCGACCTGGTCGGCATGCAGGTCGCCGGTGGTGCGTCCAACTTCCTCCGGCTGGTGCGGGACCGCACCGGGCACGCCGTCGAGGCCGGCCTCGTGCGGGTCAGCGACACCCACTCCTGCATGGTGAAGGCCTACCCCATCTCCATCGACTCGGCGGGCTTCGCAGATCTCGCGATGCAGCCGGACACTATCGCTGAGTCCGAGGAGCTGCTGGAGAGCCTCGGCAACCCGAAGCACGTGTTCCTCGGCGTGGATCGCCTGGACTACACGAAGGGGCTCCGCCAGCGGATCCGAGCCATGGGCGAGCTGTTCCGCGAGGGCAAGCTGGACTCCAACGAGGTCGCGTACCTGCAGGTAGCCACGCCGTCGCGGGAGCGCGTCGGTGAGTACATGCGCCTGCGCGACGACATCGACCTGCTCGTCGGACGCATCAACTCCGAGGTCGGCGAGGTGGGCAGCCCACCCATCACCTACCTCCACAAGGGTTTCCCGCGCCAGACGATGGCCGCGATGTACCGTATCGCCGACGTCATGCTCGTGACCCCGCTGCGCGACGGAATGAACCTCGTCGCGAAGGAGTACGTCGCCTGCCATCCGAGCAACGGCGGCTCCCTCGTGCTCAGCGAGTTCGCCGGGGCGGCGCGCGAGCTGCGGCGGGCCTACATGGTCAACCCCTACGACCTCGACGGCATGAAGAACGTGTTCATGCGCGCACTAACCGACCCCTACGCGGAGCGTGCGAAGCGGATGCGGGCGCTGAAGCGGCAGGTGAAGACGAACACGATCGAGAGCTGGGCCGACAACTTCTTGGGCGACCTCGCGAGTCTGTAGCAGCAGAGCTGTTGCCAAACGTGCGTACGGATGAGCTGATCGATGGTCCGGGGCTACTCGACTCAGGTGGAGTTCGCTGGGAGCCATTCGAATGGGACCCCGGTCCCTCGTGAGTACGCGCGCTGCGCCAATTCTGTGCCGACACCGAAATCGCCCACCACGCTAATGGAGCGGACATGCTCGCGGATCTGGCGTCCTTCCTCGTTGTTGAACGCTAGCGGCATCGCCACCAACTCCGCGAGATTCTCAAATGGGCTTAGCTCCAACAGGAGGGGTCCGTTGACGGTCTCATCACCATTCCACGTCGTGGTCATCAAGCCGTCGGGGCTTTAACGTCGCCGTTGTGAACCCAGCTGCCAGAAGCACGCCAGCTGTGGCGCGCTCCCTCAAGTAGCCGAGAATTCTCTGCTGCGCATCGTCAGGCCATATTCTCGTCTCCGGCGGTTTGAACCACCCAGCGAGAAGATCCAAGTTGAGAAACCGATCAGGGTGGAGCAATTTCATGTCGAAAGTCGCAACCTCCCTTGCGTCGAAATCCTTGACGTTGGCCGTGACCAGATGCGTTGCTTCGGCTCCGATTGCAGCGGCCAGCACATGCCGATCTTTGGGATCACAGCTGAGGCCTCGCTCCAAACCCTCATAGCCCACGACCATCGCCTCAGGGAAGCCGGTTTGCATGGCGTCTAGCCGCCGTTCGATCCTCCGCGAGGGGAAACTGAGCTTGTTGACAAGCGTGCCCCGGACCTCTTCAAGGACTCGTTCCGACCACTTCACGTCGAGGATCTCCTGCTCAGCCATGGCTAACAACACGCACGTCAGGTCATACGGCACCAGGACGTTGGCATCGAGGAAAACAATGGGTCTCATCGCGTTGGAACGAAACCGTCCAAGGAATCATCCTGCGGCGTGCGGGACTCATGCAGTGCTTCCATCGCTTTCGTGCGTCGTGTCGGACGGGACGCTATGAAGGCGTCGACCTCAGCCCGCCGAACTCGGCGGTGGCTACCAGGCCTCTGCGAGGGAATGACGCCTGCATCGAGGAGTTTCACCAGACTGGGCCGACTGATGCCCAGCATGTCGGCGGCCGCTTGCGTCGAGATGAACTCTGCAGCTTCTGAGATCTCGACTTTCGAACCTCGCTGGAGCGCTTCGAGCGCGTTTCGTATTACAGCAGCCGCGTGCTCGTCGAGCCCGAACGACTTGCCGTCGATGACGATCTCGTCCCGCACTCCCCGCTCATCAGGTGAGGAGGAGATATTCGAAGGTGAAAGAGTGGACATGACATCAGGATAACTCAAATCGAAACTATCGAAAAGAGCTTGCCTGCTGAGGCCCCCGCGTTCGCGTAGACAGCAAGCGATGCTGTTCGAAGAGCTCCAGCGCGCGGCGAAGGACAGCCCAGCAACGATCCAAGGATTCACGGTGGACGAAGCGACCCCACGAGTCCCAGCTGACCCCTGGCGACCCCATGAGCGCACCAAGAACGTGCACCCCGACCAATAATCGGGGTGGCCGAGGAACTGCCAGTCCTCGACGGTGATCGGGGTGGTGGAGCTCGATGTTTCGGTGCCCATGGTGCCTTCCTGGCACCGCGCCGTAGTCGTGGCAACGTGGGGGGATCGTCCCCTAATCGTCCCGTGCCGGAAACGAAAATGACCTCTGAACTGCCAATAAGTGCTTGTCAGAGGCCATTTGGTGATTGGCTCCCCGGACTGGACTCGAACCAGTAACCCTTCGATTAACAGTCGAATGCTCTGCCAATTGAGCTACCAGGGAATGACCGCGTTGCAGCCAAAGAGAAACTTTAGCAGGACGATTTCGCAGATGCTAATCGACCGCGTACTCCGCCTTGATCCGGTCCGTCTCCGCGATCGCGTACTCCCGCGTGCCGGGATCCGCGAGCGTCGCCCCGCCCGAGGTCAGTGCGAAGAAGTGCATCTCGTCGGACCCGTCCAGGGCCCTACGCACGACGATGCGCAGTTCGCCGCCGCTGTCGAGGTCGTAGTGGAAGGTGGCCACCGTCGACGCCTGGACCCGCTCCAGGAACAGCTCGGGCAGGCGCCCCTCGTCCTCGAGCGTCACCTCGAACTTCTCGCCCTCGTGGGTCGTCCACCACCGAAACGTCTGGGTCTCGCCGTTCCAGGAGCCGCGCTCGACGTCCACCCAGCCGAACACGCGCCACGCGCCGTCGCGACGGAGCGCCAGCGACGACTTCGTGCCGACGAGGGCCTCGCCGTCGGGACCGATGCCTTCGGCGAGCACGGTGGGCTTGTGGCCGAGCGCCTCGGCCAGTGAGGGATCACGAGCAACACTCATGCCCCCATTGTGCAGGGTGTGGACAAACAAGTGTTGTCCGTTGAAATCTCCCCACAGCCCGCCCATTCCCCTCCCCCGTGCCGCACCGGCAGGCTTAGCTGGCCCACATGATCCAGTTACCCGTCATCCCCATCACCGTCGATGAGCAGCAGTCGCTGGCAACCCTGGCGGCCACCGTCACTCCCGCCCGCGAGCTGCTGCCCCTCCAGCCCACGAACCCGCACCTGTGGCGCGCGATCACCATCGGGCTCGTGGCCGAACAGATCCTCTGGACCGCCAACCTCCGCCTGGTGATGCGCATCGCGGTCGACGTCGCCAGCCGCCGCGGCGAGGGCCTCGACGACCTCTTCCAGGAGGGCTGTCTCGCGCTGCAGGAGGCCATCCGGCGCTTCAACCCCGCGCTCGGCTTCCGGCTGAGCACCTTCGCCCACGAACACATCACCCGCCGCATTCTCCGCACGGACACCTCGTCGGTGTGGGTGAGCACCTCCACGCACTTCCGCCGCATGCGTCGCCTCATCGAGGCCGGCGACGACTCCCACTCGCCCCGCCAGGCGACCATGGCGCTCGCGCAGCTCGTCGACATCGACTGGCTCGAGAACGTGGCGCACGACGACGACCCGTTCGCCCGCGTCGACGAGGCCTGCGTGGACATGCTCGAGTTCGCGAGCCCGAAGTACCGCGAGGTGCTTCGGCTGCGCTTCGGCTTCGACGGGCGGGTGCACCAGCAGGAGGAACTCGCCCGCCACTTCGGCGTCTCCCGCCCCACCATCAGCCGGTGGGAGCGCAAGGGGCTCCAGCAGATCCACGACGCGCTGACGTCGGAGACGACGGTGGGCGTGCCCATCCAGGACACGCCCACCGTCGAGAGTTCCAGCCGCGCTAGTGCGAGATCGCCTCGCCAGCACCGGCACCGGTCATCGACCGGACTTCCATCTCCGTCGCGAACTCCTCATCGCCTCGCGTCTTAGAGGTCACCGTGCCGATGTAGCCGGCGATGAAGGCCAGCGGGACGCTCACCAGTGCCGGGTTCGTCAGCGGGAACCACGCGAAGTCGACGCCGTCGCCGAGCATCGCCCCGGGCGAGCCCGAGATGGACGGCGAGAAGATGATCAGCAGCGTCGCCGAGATCAGGCCGGTGTAGATCGACCACACCGAGCCCCGCGTCGTGAAGCGCTTCCAGTACAGCGTGTACAGGATCGACGGCAGGTTCGCGGAGGCAGCCACAGCGAACGCCAGCGAGATCAGGAACGCGATGTTCTGACCGTTGGCGAGGATGCCGCCGATGATCGACAGGATGCCGACGACCACCGAGGTGATGCGCGCCACCCGCACCTCCTGTGCGGGGTCGGCCTTGCCGCCCTTGATGATCGAGTTGTACACGTCGTGCGCGAAGGACGCCGACGCCGTGATCGTGAGTCCGGCCACCACCGCGAGGATCGTGGCGAACGCCACGCCCGAGATGATGCCCATGAACACCTCGCCGCCGAGCACGAGGGCCAGCAGCGGCGCCGCCGAGTTGGCAGCACCCGGTGCCTCCAGGATCGTCTCCTGACCCACCAGCTTCGCCGCGCCCAGCCCGAGGACGAGCGTGAACAGGAAGAAGATGCCCACGAGGATGATCGCCCACACTGCGGAGCGGCGCGCCTCGCGTGCCGTCGGCACGGTGTAGAAGCGCATCAGCACGTGCGGCAGCCCCGAGGGGCCGAGGATCAGGGCGATGGCCAGCGACAGGAACGACAACTTCGTCCAGATGCTGGTCCCGTACTGGCCCATCGGTGCCATGAGGTCCTGGCCGTGGGTGGCCAGGTCGCGGGCGCTGGCCGCCAGCTGGTCGAGGTTGAAGCCGTCGCCCATGAGCACGAGGAACGTCATCACCGCGGCACCGGTGACCAGCAGCACGGCCTTGATCATCTGCACCCAGGTGGTGCCCTTCATGCCGCCGATGAGCACGTAGCCCACCAT
>JAAYZP010000078.1 GCA_012514785.1 Propionibacterium sp.
CGCCGTCGACGCGCAACTCGACCACCTCGACGCCCGAGTCGGCCTCCATGGCGTCCAACACCTCCCGGGTCTGGTACGCCGTCGCCTCGAGCACCGCCCGGGCGATGTGGCCGCGGTTGACGTAGCGGGTGAGCCCGACGAGCACGCCGCGCGCGTCCGAGCGCCAGTACGGTGCGAACAGCCCGGAGAAGGCCGGCACGAAGTAGGCGCCGCCGTTGTCCTCGACGGTGCCCGCCACGGCCTCGATCTCGTCGGCGGCACTGATCATGCCCATGTTGTCGCGTAGCCACTGCACGAGCGAGCCGGTGACGGCTATCGAGCCCTCCAGTGCGTAGACGGGCGCGGCGTCGCCGATCTTGTAGCACACCGTCGTGATGAGGCCGTTGTCGGAGAAGATCGGCTCCTCACCGGTGTTCATCAGCATGAAGTTGCCGGTGCCGTAGGTGTTCTTCGCCATCCCCTTCTCGAAGCACGCCTGCCCGAACGTGGCCGCCTGCTGGTCGCCCAGGATGCCGGCGATGGGCACGCCGTCGAGCACGCCGCGGGCCTCGCCGTAGACCTCGGCCGAGGACCGGATCTCGGGCAGCATCGAGGTGGGGATCGTCATGTCGGCGGCGATCTCCTCGTCCCAGGTGAGGGTGCGCAGGTCCATCAGCATCGTGCGCGACGCATTGGTGACGTCGGTGACATGGACGCCGCCGTCGACGCCCCCGGTGAGGTTCCAGATCAGCCAGGTATCCATCGTGCCCATGACGAGCTCGCCGGACTCGGCCCGGGCGCGGGCGCCGTCGACGTTGTCGAGGATCCACTGCACCTTCGGCCCGCAGAAGTACGTGGCCAGCGGCAGGCCGATGCGGTCCTTGTAGCGGTCCTGCCCGGCCTCGCCGCCGAGCGCCTCGACGATCGCGGCCGTGCGGGTGTCCTGCCAGACGATGGCGTTGTGCACGGGCTCGCCCGTGGTGCGGCTCCACACGACGGTTGTCTCGCGCTGGTTCGTGATACCGACGGCGGCGAGCCGCCCGACGTCGATGCCCGCGTCCGCGAGCGCCGCCTGCACGACCTCCTGCACGTTCGCCCAGATCTCCGCCGGGTCGTGCTCGACCCATCCCGCGCGGGGGAAGATCTGCTCGTGCTCCTTCTGCCCGACGCCGACGACGGCCCCGCCGTGGTCGAAGACCATCGCGCGGCTGCTCGTGGTGCCCTGGTCGATGGAGAGGACGTACTGCTGGTCGGCCACTGGTGCTCGCTTCCTCGGGAGGGACGTTCCCCCAATCTTGCCCGCAGCGCACCGTCCGGGCAGCCCGAACCGTGAATTCCCCCGGCACCGCAGGCTGTCTCTGCAGTTCTACGACCTTGGTGGGAGATCGCACACCAGCCGCAGATCGCGGCTCGGAAGGATCGCCATCAGGCCTGCGCCAGATACCAATCAGTGAAGTCTTCGAGCAGCCCCGCGAACTCCTCGTCCGTGAAGCTGCTTCGATTCATTCCTCTGATGGTCAGGTCCGCGTCCTCCGACGCCGCAGCGCAACCCACGAAGTCCTCGGTTGTCCTACCGCATACAGCGATCCCCACCTGCCGATGGTCGGACATCCGATCCATCAATCTCACGTACTCCCCAACGCTCGATGTCATCACAAAGTTGTACTGCCGGCCATCGGGGCCTTCATACGCACCCGACGACGAGTACTCCGAGATGAACTCTCCGCCCGGGGTGAGCACATACTCACCGATCTCCTCCGGCAACGGAATCATCGACCCACCCCACGGCCCCGTCAACGGGTCCAGCAAAACCGCAGGCGGATGCCCACCGAAATCTTCCGGATCCAACCCACCCGACGTTGGCGACGGTTCACTTCCCGAAGGAGACGCAGTAGGGCTCTCAGAGATCGACGTCGAAGGCGTGAGCGACGCATCGGGCGCAGGCACCTGCTCATCACTGCAGGCTGTCAGGCCAGCAACCAGCGCGCCCACCAAAACCAAGAGCGCCGACCTCCTACCAACTCCTGCCATCCGAACCACTCAGGCCTGCGCCAGATACCAGTCAGCGAAATCCTCCAGCAACGCCGCAAACTCCTCATCCGTGAACTCGCTCCGAGACAGCGGAACAATCGTCAGATCCGAATCCTCCGACGCCGCCCCACAACCCACGAAGTGCTCGACGACTTCGCCGCATACAGCGATCCCCACCTCCCGATGACCGGACATCCCATCCATCAACCTCACGTACTCACCGATGCTCGAGGTGATCACAAAATTGAACTCTCGGCCATCCGGGCCTTCATACGCACCCGACGACGAGTACTCCGAGATGAACTCCCCGCCCGGGGTGAGCACATACTCACCGATCTCCTCCGGCAACGGAATCATCGACCCACCCCACGGCTCGGTCAACGGATCCAACAACATCGCCGGCGGATGCCCACCGAAATCATCAGGGTCTAAGCCACCCGACGACGGCGACGGATCGGGCACAGCAACCGTCTCGGAAGGCGTCGGTGCAGGTTGCGAAGGAGAAGGTGTGGGCGACGGAGTCGGGCTGGGACCCGCATTATCCACACAAGCGGTCAGACCCACCACCAGCGCGCCCGCCAGGGCCAAGCGCATCATCCATGTACGACACCGCATCCCGATTCCTCCCCCTTCCTTGCCTGTCCGCACCCTCAGCGTTCGAGGCCGTCGCCGGAGACGCCTTCGTCGGGCGCCTCGGGCACCGGCTCCGCAGGGTGTGAGGGCTGCTCCGAGGCAGACCCGTCCGAGGCAGGCGGCTGCGACGAAGCGGCTCCGTGGGGCCAGCCCGCTCGGATCGCATCCGTCTTCGCCTTGAGGTCGTCGATGCCAGCGCGCATCGCCTCAGCGGATTCTTCACCCGCGTTCAGGAGGTCCGGCAGCTGGGAGGCGCAGGTTTGCAGTGCGACGGAGACGGCTGCGGTGTTGACGTAGTACTGCCCGGAAGGAGGGGCGTAGCAGCGCGATGATTCTCCTACTGCGAGGACGACCTGCTCATAGACGACCGACAAGACACCCTGGTTCAGCTCACCGGCGCTGCGATAGAGGTCGGCCAGCGATTTCGGCATCACTCCGTACTCCCTGGTGGCTTCGATCTGCACGTCGGCCATCTGCTGGTAGCGCGAATAGGCCGGCCCGGACCAGCCGTCCACGTGCTGCAACGGCGGCACTGCCTGCCTCACGCCGTCCGTCTGTTCAGCGACGTCCGCCCATTGTCCAGAGGCGTCGAAGAGTTCGTCCGGGATGTCGAGCTTGGGGACCGCGTAGTCGTTGACGATGTCCTCGATGTAGGTCATCAGGTTCTCAGCCGCGCTGACCAGTGCGTCGACCTCGCCGTCGAACCTGGACTTCTCGGTCCAGTAGTTGAAGCCGTGCCTACCCATCGCCTTCAGCTCGTTCCAGAAACCGCTGGCATGCTGCTCGTCGGTTGCGATGGCCATCTCTAGCGCACTGCGGAGATCTGCCACGCGTTCGACGATCTGCTTGTACTCCCCGCTCGTACCGCGGCCTCTGCCGTGGGTTGCTTGGAAGTCCTTGAGCTGCGTATTCACTCCGGCCGCGTAGTCCGCGATGTACATGTGGTGGACGGTCATGATGCTCCTCAGTATCCCACCCGACCGGCTTGTGTGGCACCGGCCTGTTCGTTGGCCTCGTAGGCGTTGGCGATGCCGTTGAGTTCGTGGTGGATCGCCGAGAATTCCGAGTTGGCCCCCGACGCCCAACCGGAGATGCTGTTACCCAGCTCCGTCGTCGAGGCCTCCGCCGGCCCAGCGAACCCCATGTCGGCTGGCATGACCATCTGGGCCCTGCTGGAGTCCACGGTATCGGCGTTCTCCTGCCACTTCTTCGCGGTCTCCCGCAACGCGGCCGGATCGACGGTGAAGCTCGTGTCGCCACCGCCACCGCCTCCGCCACCGGGAGGAGCGATGCCACCTCCACCACCGCCGCCGGGCGGGGTGCCGCTGATCGGCGGGGCGCCGAACCCCGGCGGGGTCCCCCCGATGGGAGGGCCGCCCGAGCCGGGCGGGCTGATGCCGTCCCCGGGGCCGATCGGATCCCAGCCGCTGCCGCCGTCGCCGGGCCCGACGATGTCCCGGTAGCGCGGATCGCTCGGGTAGATCGGGTCGGGACCACCGGGATGCCGCGGGTCGCCGGGCAGGATCGGATCCCCGGGCTGCCAGCGGTCACCGGGATCGGGCACCCGGAACCCCGGGTTCGTGGGCAGCGGCCCGGGGACGCCCGGGCCGGGAGACGGGTACCCGGGGTTGCCGGGCGACGGCGTCGGGTAACCCGGGTAGCCGGGATCACCGGGTCCGGGCTGGACGGGCGCGGTGGTGTCCCACGGCACCCGTTCGCCGGGGGTGGTGATGGGCGGGCGCGTCGTGCCGGTGTCGTCGTGGCCCCAGTCCCAGCCGCCGTCGCCACCGCCACCCGGATCGGAGGGGTCACTCGGCTGGTAGCTGTACCAGTCGTCGACGATGCCGTCGTAGCGCGGATCGCCGGCGAAGATCGGCTCGCTGCCACCGGGGTGGCGGGGATCGCCGGGGAGGATCGGGTCGCCCGGCTTCCAACCGTCGGGGATGCGGAGCCCCGGGCTCGACCCGCCCGCGGCCATGATGCCGCCCGGCATGCCGGGCCCGCCAACACCACCCCCGAACCCGCCGGGACCGCCGCCGATCCCACCGGGGCCACCGGAAGCGATGGGCGCACCGCCCAGCCCCCCGACGCCGGGCCCGCCGGGCATCCCGCCGCGCATGCCGGCACCCATCACGCCGGCCGCACCGGCCGACTGCATGCCGCCGGCACCCATGGCTCCCGCGCCCATGCCGCCGGCACCCGCCGCGCCTGCACCGGCGCCACCGGCTCCAGCGCCGCCCATCATCATCGGCGGCATCATCCCGCCACCGCCGCCGGAGTTGGACTTCCCGCCCGAGGCGTTGGGGTTGATCGCGCCCTCTACGAGCTCGGAGTCGTCGATCAGATCATCGCTGTCGGCCCGCAGGCCGCTCACCTTCGACTCGGCGGCGCGACGCTGCAGTTCCTTCCAGGCTTCCTCTGCTGCGGACATCAGTTTCCTCTCGGCTTCAACAGCTCGGCGAATCCGGCGATGAGCACCTCGTGCTCGATGCGGAATCGTTCCAGTTCGCTCAGATGTTCATTCGTCATGGGGACGTACCTCGCGTACGCCTTGTGCGCGGCCGCGACGACGTTGATGCAGATGGAGCCCACCTGCGCCTCGTCCAGCCAATCGTCGTCGAACTGCACTTCGGCGGGATGCCCGTGCTCGTCCAGAGTGAGGAGAACGCCCTTCGACTTCCCACGCGCACGCCGCGGTCGGGCCGGGGGCTGCGCCTCGGCGCGGGCGATCGCGGCGTGCCAGCGCTCGCGGTGCTCCGCCATCAGCCCGAGGTAGGTCTCCATCGCTTCCTCCGAGAACGGTGGCAGGTCGCCGAAGTCGAGCGCTGCACGGTCGAGCCGCTCGGACTCCGGCTGCTGTGCGACGCTGATGTTCGAGGCCAGGAACGCCTGCCGGAACACCTGCTCCAGGCTCTGCCCGGGCGCCAGCTTCTTGAACCATACGGGGCTCAGCCGCACCGTGTGGAGTCGGCCGTCGTCGTCGAACCAGATCCGCGCCAGCCCGTCGGCGCCGCCGAAGCCGCCATCGTCAGCGTCACCGAGCGGGTCGTCGTCGAACCCGTCGAGGTCGTTGATTTCGAGGTCGTCGGGGTCCTCGGCCTCCTCGTCGGCCGGGGTGCTGACGTCGACGGGAGCCAGGGGGTCGTAATCGTCGTCGAACAAATCCTTGGACACGCCTCGCAGTATTCCACCTCCGGCAGGTCACCTCGACATGCTTTCCGCGCCCCGTACAGTGAGCCTCTGAGAGACCCGTTGGAGGAAGCCCATGTCCCGTATCGAACGACTCATCACCGCCGGCCACGTCGACCCCGACGGCCCCCCGGAGCACGAGAACAATGTCTGGGCGGTGGGCGACGAACAGGAAGTGGTCATCGTCGATCCTGCGCACAACCCGTCGGCGGCCGAGAAGCTCGTGGGCGGGCGTCGCGTCGTCGCGGTCCTGCTCACCCACGGCCACTGGGACCATTCGCGCTCCGCGCCCGAGTTCGCGGCCCGCGTCGACGCCCCCATCCACCTCGGCGAGCCCGACCAGTTCCTCTGGGAGGAGTCGACCGGCAAGCCCGACGGGTTCCTGCCGGTGGTCGACGGCCAGGAGTTCACCGTCGGCGGGCTGACCGTCCGTGCGCTCGCGACGCCGGGCCACACGCCCGGGTCGATGTCGTACGTCGTCGACGAGTTGGAGTCGGTGCTCAGCGGTGACACGCTGTTCCCGGGCGGCCCGGGCGCGACGCGCTGGGACTACTCCAGCTTCGACGACGTGATCGCCTCCGTGCGGCGCCTGTTCGAGTTGCCCGGACACTGGGCCGTGCACCCCGGCCACGGCGATTCCACCACGATCGCCGACGAGCAGCCCCACCTGGGCGATTGGATCGCCCGCGGCTGGTGAGGCCGTTCCTCGGCGCACTAGGATCACACCATGTTGGTATTGATCACCGGCGGAGCCGGCTACATCGGCTCGACGGTCGCCTCAGCCTGCGAGGACGCGGGCCACACCGTTATCATCCTGGACGACTTCTCGACCGGCCGGCGCGAGTTCGTCGGCGACCGCATCCTCTACGAGGGCGACATCGCCGACGTCGCGCTCCTCGACCGGCTCTTCACCGAGCACGACGTCGACGCCGTGGTGCACTGCGCGGCGAAGATCATCGTGCCCGAGTCCGTGGCCGACCCGCTCGGTTACTACGACAACAACGTCGGCAAGACGATCACACTGCTGCAGTCGATGCAGCGCCACGACGTGCCGCGGTTCCTGTTCTCGTCGTCGGCCTCCATCTACGCGCCGGACGAGAACTTCGTCGTCACGGAGGATTCTCCGCTCGAGCCCGGCTCCCCGTACGCGCGCACGAAGTACCTCGTCGAGCTCATTCTGGAGGACTTCACGAAGGCGTCCGACGTGCGCGTCCTGAGCCTGCGCTACTTCAACCCGATCGGCACCGACCCGAAACTGCGCTCCGGCCAGCAGCTGGAGAAGCCGTCGCACGTGCTGGCGAAGCTGCTGGAGGCATGGGACAACAAGGAGACGTTCACCGTCACCGGCGTCGACTGGCCCACCCGCGACGGCTC
>JAAYZP010000079.1 GCA_012514785.1 Propionibacterium sp.
GCCGCGTCGATCACCGCGAACGTCCTCACCCGGTCCCCCGGCGGGGGCTCGCGTCGGGCGATGCGCACCAGCCCGGAGTCGACGTTGGGCACCGGCCAGAACACCGCCGGCCCGACCGTGCCGACCCGCACCGCCTCCGCGTACCACGCCATCTTCGCCGACGGCACCCCGTACACCTTCGAGCCGGGGCCGGCGACGAGCCGGTCGGCCACCTCGAGCTGCACCATCACCAGGCCGCGGTCCCACCCGGGAAACAGCTCCAGCATCCGCAGCAGCACGGGAACGGAGACGTTGTAGGGCAGGTTCGCCACCACCGCGCTCGGCGCGCGCCCCGGGAGCTCGCTCACCTCCATCGCGTCCGCGTGCACCACCTGCAGGCGGGAGGCGGCGTCGTCGCCCAGACGCTCGGCGACGGTCCGCGGGAGCCGACCCGCCAGCGACTCCTCGATCTCGACGGCGGTCACCCCCGCGCCGACCTCCAGCAGCCCCAGCGTCAGCGAGCCGAGCCCGGGGCCGATCTCCAACACCTGGTCTTCGGCGGTCACACCCGAGAGCGCGACGATGCGGCGCACGGTGTTGGCGTCGTGGACGAAGTTCTGGCCGCGCTGCTTGGTGGGCCGCAGCTCGAGTTCGGCCGCGAGCTCGCGGATCGCGGCGGCGCCGAGCAGCCCGGGCTCAGCCATCGTCGCCCCAGCGTCCGCCGTAGGCCGCGAACGTGTTGGCCGTGACGACGTCGCACAGCTCGCCGACGCCCACGCCGAGCAGGTCCGCGAGGAAGCGCACCGTGTGTGGCAGCAGGTAGGGGGCGTTGCGCTTGCCGCGCTCGGGCGCCGGGGTGAGGAACGGCGCGTCGGTCTCCACGAGCATCTTCTCCCGCGGCGTGACACGCGCCGCCCCGCGCAGCTCCTCGGCGTTGCCGAAGGTGACCACGCCCGGGAACGACAGCCAGAACCCGCGCTCGACGCAGGCCCGCGCGAAGTCCGCGTCACCCGAGAAGCAGTGCATCACCACCCGCTCGGGTGCGCCCTCGTCGTCGAGGACGCGGAGGATGTCGGCGTGCGCGTCGCGGTCGTGCACGACGAGCGTCTTCCCGTGCTCCTTCGCCCAGCCGATGTGGCGACGGAACGAGACCTCCTGCGCGCGCTGCCCGTCGTCGTCGCGGGTGCGGTAGTAGTCCAGCCCCGACTCCCCCACCGCACGTGCCCGCGGCACCATCGCCCCGATCTCGGCCAGCGTCGCCTCGAACGCGTCCTCGCCGTCCTTCGTGGCGATCGCGGCGGCGTCGTTGGGGTGCAGCGCGACCGCGGCGATCACCGCGCCGAACTCCTCCGCCAGTGCGACCGCGTGCCGCGAAGATTCGACGTCGTAGCCCACGTCGACGATGTGACTCACTCCCACGCGCGCCGCCAGCGCCACCGAGTCCGCCGGCGCGAGCTTGGAATAGCGCTGCGTGGTGAGGGTGTGGGTGTGGTTGTCGATGACCGGGCGCGGCAGCGGCTCCGGCAGCTTCGGCAGGCCCAGCTCGTCGATGATCGTCATGCGCGTCCTTCCTTGTCGGCCACGGCGGCCGCGTAGAGCTCCTTGCGGCGGGTGCCGGTGATGGCGGCCACCTCGGCCACCGCGGCGGAGAGTTTCATGCCGTCGGCGATCCGGGCCCGCACCAGCGCCAGCGCGTCATCGGGCGTGATGTCGTCGAGCGTGGCGCCGGCGACGACCACCGTCACCTCCCCGCGCACCCCCTCCGCCGCCCATGCCCGCGCCTCGTCGAGGCTCCCGCGGAACACTTCCTCGTGCGGCTTGGTCAGCTCGCGGCAGACGGCCACCCGGCGGCCCCCGCCCAGCGCGGCGGATGCGTCGGCGAGGAACTCCGCCAGCCGGTGGGGCGCCTCGAAAAGCACCATCGTGCGCTCCTCGGCCGCGAGCGCGTCGAGCCGACGACGTCGCTCCCCTGGCTTGCGGGGCAGGAAGCCCTCAAAGCAGAAGCGGTCGACGGGCAGCCCCGAGACGGCGAGCGCCGTGAGTACCGCCGACGGGCCGGGCAACGCGGTGACCGGCAGCCCCGCCTCCAGGAAGGCGGTGACGACGCGGTAGCCAGGGTCGGAGACCGACGGCATCACGGCATCCGTGATGAGCGCGACGACGCCCCCCGCCTCCGCGGCGGCCACGAGTTCGGGCGTGCGTTCGGCCTCGTTGCCCTCGAAGTAGCTGACGATCCTGCCGCGCGCGGTCACGTCGAGGCGTCGCAGCAGCTTGACGGCGCGCCTCGTGTCCTCCGCCGCGACGATGTCCGCCCCGCCCAGCAGGGTGCGCAGCGATTCGCTCGCGTCGCGGCTGGACCCGATGGGCGTGGCCGCGAGGATCAGCTTGCCCTCGGTCATGGCCCACACCTTACTGCCGGATTCCGGGGAGGCTCGCTGCGCGTGACTAGACTGCCCACGTGCTCACCACCACCGAGGCCCTCGACGACGGCCGCATGCGCGACGGCTTTTCGGCCTGGATGGTCACCATCGGCATCACGCTCTTCGCGTTCTTCATCCGCGCGGTGGGACTCGCGTTCCCCAACAAGCTGATGTTCGACGAGACGTACTACGCCAAGGACGGCTGGACGCTCATCAACCACGGCCACGAGCTGGACTGGGTGGAGGGCGCCAACGAGCAGATCGTCGCGGGCAACATCGATCAGGTGACCGACACCGCCTCGTTCGTCGTCCACCCGCCGCTGGGCAAGATCCTGATCGGACTGGGTGAACTGCTGTTCGGCATGAACTCGATGGGCTGGCGCTTCGCCGCGCTCGTGGCGGGCACGATGCTCGTGTTCCTGGTGATCCGGCTGGCGCGGCGCCTGGCGCGCTCGACGCTGGTGGGCGCTCTGGCCGGCATCCTGCTGACCTTCGACGGGCTGGCGTTCGTGATGAGTCGGATCGCACTGCTCGACATCTTCCAGGCCGTGTTCGCCGTCGCTGCCGTCGCCGCGCTGGTGGCGGACCGCGACTGGATGCGGCACAAGCTCGCCGACCACCTCCGAAGTACCGGCGAGCGCGACCTCGGCGGCCGGTTCGGGCCCCTGCTGCTGTGGCGGCCGTGGCGGTTCGTCGCCGGCGTCATGTTCGGCGCCTCGTGCGCGGTGAAGTGGAACTCGGTGTTCCTGGTGGCGGTGTTCGGCATCGTCACCGTCGTGTGGGACGTCGGTGCGCGACGCCTGGCC
>JAAYZP010000080.1 GCA_012514785.1 Propionibacterium sp.
CGAAGCCGATCATCACCGACCGCGGGATGAACCGCATGAGCTTCGCGACGCCGAGGCGCGCGAGCACGATCTGCAGCACACCTGCGAGCAGCACCGTCGCGATGAGGTAGTCGAGGCCGTACTCGTGGACCAGCGGTGCGACGACGAGCGCGATCGCTCCGGTGGCCGCGGAGATCATCGCAGGACGTCCGCCGGCGAATGCGATCGTGACCGCCATGGTGACCGAGGCGAAGAGCCCGACGCGCGGGTCGACGCCGGCCAGCACCGAGAACGAGATGGCTTCGGGGATCAGTGCGAGCGCGACGACGAGGCCCGCCAGCACCTCCGTGCGCAGCCGCGGCCAGGACGAGAAGGCGAACTTGAACGAGCCGACGACGCTCGTCGGCGGCTCAGCGGCCTCGGTGGCGGCAGGCTTCTGGGCAGCGAGGCTCACAGTCTTCTCCTGTCGAAGGGGGGTGGGGCAGGCTCAGTGCGCCCGCGAAGAACATCAACCGTTGCGATAGAATTGCAGAACCTACCGTAGCGTCAGGTTTGGGCGCGCTACAACTATCCATCCACATCTTGGGAAGAGGCGGCAACTTGCCGATGCGCGAGATGAAGATCGGCGAGGTCGCCGAGCACACGGGACTGTCCGTCCGCACCCTGCGGCACTACGACGAGCTCGGAATCGTCACGCCGTCGAGCCACACGCAGGGCGGATTCCGCCTATACAGCACCTCCGACGTCGAACAGCTCCTGCTCGTCCGGCGTATGAAGCCGCTGGAGTTCTCGCTCGAGGAGATGCGCCGCTTCCTGGAGGCCACCGGGACCTTGGGTCGCGACGACGCCACCCCCGACGCCCGCCACGACGCGGCGGTCACCGTCGAGTGGTTCCGCGACGAGACCGTCAGCCGGCTGGCACGCCTGCGCACCCGCGTCGGTTACGCCGAGGAATTCCTCGCGCTCGTCGACGAACTCCCCCACCGAACCGACTGAGCCCCGCCGCTCGCTACGGGATTTCGGAGGGTGGTCGGCGTTCGGGTGGGACGTAGTCGGGGTGCCAGGGGTCGTCGGCAGGTTCCGGGAATTGGAACTTCGGGTGTGGTTCGGGGGGTTTCTCCGGTTCGGGGCGCACTCCTCCCGCCGTTTCGGGGGTGAGGAGGTCGTCGACTGCGAAGCGACGATGCCGCCGTCGTGTGCGTGTGGTGTCGATCTGTCGGGGTGGGATGAACCACGGCTGACCCGTGACTGGGTCGATGACGACCTGCCACTGCCACTCGGGGGCTTCTTGCGGGTCGTGCTCTACCATCCGGTGGTGGTGCGGGCAGAGCAGCACCAGGTTGTCCAGGGAGGTGTCGCCGCCGTCCCACCAGGGTTGGATGTGGTGCGCCTCGCAGGCCGCCATCGGCGCCTCGCAGTTCGGGAAGGCGCAGCCTCGGTCGCGGACCCGGAGGGCGGCGCGGATGGGTTTGGTGACCCAGCGCTCGGCCTGGCCCACATCCAAGGGCTCGCTCTTGGCGCCGAGGACGATGGGGATGATCTCCGCGTCGCAGGCGAGACGTCGGGCCTCGCCGGGGGTGAGTTGCTCGCCGGGGAGGTTGAGGATCTCGGCGCGGCCGAGGCCGGTCAGGAGCATGGTCCAGGGGATGGTGATGTGCACATGCGGGCGATCGCCGCCGCGTGCGGGTACTTTCTCGGTGGAGGCGGCCAGGTTCGCCAGCTCGACGAGGGCGTCGGCGCGGCGGGTATCCCGGTCCGGCACCGCTTCCCCGTCCTGGCGGTACTTGGACGCCGGCCGGATCAGGGCCTCGAGCTGCGCCTCCAGCAGCGCGGCGTCGGCGGCCGGCAGAGAGCCGCTGAGCTTCACGCTGCCGTGACAGTCGGAACTGAGCCGGAAGTACCGTCGGGCCTTCGCCCGCCGTGCTTCCCTCTCCAGTCGTGCGGCTTCCTCGCTCTCCGCTGTCTCCGGGTCCAGCAGCTCCCACATCCTCATGGCAGCCACCCGCAACTCGTTCGGGCCCAGCCGGTCGCAAAAGCCCAGCAGCTCACGCTGGCACCGTTCCAATGCCACATCGCCGACCATGCCGGGCAGCTTCTTCAACCCCAGCACGATCGCTTCGGCCTGCGCGGTGGAGATGGTGCCGTCGTCCAGGGCTTCGCCCAGGAGCCAGAACCGGTCCGTGAGGTCTCGGGCCAGCCGGAGCTCGGCCCGCGCCTCTCCGGTGGTGGCGCGGGACGAGGTGCGGACGTGATCGACCACCCGTTCTGCGCCACCCAGCTGTGCCTCCGCGAGGAGGCGAAGCCGTGCGCCGGCCAATCGGTCCTGGGTCTCCTCCAGGCGCGTGAGCAGCGCGAGGAGTTCTGCGGCGTCCTCTTCGGTGGAGCCCCTCAACGCGCGCGAATACGTGCCAGCAGCGTCGGCTGCCGACCGGAGCAGAGACTCAACTTCGCGCATACAAGAATCATCGCAGGCACCACTGACAGCCCTTTTCGCCCCGACACGCCGACCCCGAAACTCGTATGTAACGATTCGGTAACGCGTCAGGTGTCGGCCCTTCGAGGCACTCGTGGGGTGAGTTCATGGTGCGACGAAGGAGCTTCATGAGGGGCGAACTGCCGGCGCAGGCGCTCCCGCGCCCGACTGAGACGACGGCGGACGGCTGGTGCGCTGACGCCGAGCACTAGCGCGACCTCGGCCGAGGCGAGTCCATCCCAATAGGTGAGGGTGAGAATCTCCTGGTCGTTGCTGCTGAGTCGGCCGAGGGCCTCGCGCAGAACGAGTGCGTCCTCGGGCTCATTCGGGGGAGTGGGAACCCGCAGCGC
>JAAYZP010000081.1 GCA_012514785.1 Propionibacterium sp.
CCAGCTGGTGGTCACTGGTGAGCAGGATCCGCGCCCCGGCACCGTGTGGGAGCGCGGGGGCGAGGGTGAACTCGTCTGAGGTGACGACGTGGCCCCCGGCCTCCGACTCGACGCGGTACGGGGTGCGGCCCTGCGGCAGCGGGTGCACGTGGGCCTCGTGGCGCCGCACGCGGAGGGGGCGCTCGCCGTCGGTCATCCGCGACATCGCCCGGTCGTCGGCGACGAAGACCCGCCCGTCGTCCAGGACCACGCGGTGCTCACCGCCCTCGATGTCGGTGAACCAGACGACGCGCACGCCGTCGGCGTCCGGGAGCTGGAGGAACGGGTCGGACAGCAGGCCGGTCGGCTCGTACGGGCTCATGCGGCCAGCCTATAGAGTGGCCGCGGCGATCGGCGGTCGTTCGAGCCCGACCCCCGTCCGCGCCGCAATAATTACGAAAGATATGGTAGAAGCGTGACGTCGCAGACCAGGATGAAGCCGCAGACCAGGAAGTCGCCCAGCAAGTCGAAGGGCTGGGTGCCCCTGCAGCACGGGGCTTGGGCGATGATGATCGTGCCTTACGTGCTAGGTGCCATCCGGGCGGCGCAGACTGGCGTGTTCGGCTGGGGGCACGTGACGCTCTTCGCCTTTTGGATGCTCGGCTACTTCACCTTCAACTCGGCCTCCGGCTGGCTCAAGGCCGCCCAGTGGCAGAAGCCCAGGTACGTGAAGCCGCTGCTGATCTACGGCATCGCAGCTGCGGTGTTCGGCGTCCTCACGCTGCTGCTCGTCGGGGTCCGGCCGCTGCCGTGGGTGCTCGTCTTCCTGCCGCTGATGCTGCCCGCCGTCTGGCTGGCCGGGCAGCGCAAGGAACGCGCGACGATCGGGGGCTTCCTGACCATCGCCGCCGCCGCCGTGATCCTGCCTGTGGCTCGCTACCTGTACCCGAGCGACATCGGTGACTGGCCCCAGATCGCCGCGCTGGCCGGCATGGTGTTCGCGTACTTCTCGAGCACGGTGCTCTTCGTGAAGACGAACATCCGCGAGCGGGGTTCGCGCGGTTACATGATCGCGTCGATCGTCTACCACGCGGTCGTCGTCGTCGCGGCCGTCGTGCTGACCGTGCTGGGGCTCGTGGGTTGGTGGTGGATCCCGTTCGCCGTCGTCGTGCTCGCCAAGGCGGTCGTCGTGCCGCCCATGAAGCTGCGCCCGCTGCCGCTGGGCATCATCGAGATCATCCTCAGCGTGACGATCATCGTCTGTGTGGTCGCGTTCGGCTGAGCCCCGCAGGGGACTTCGTGAACGAGTGCTGGTCACTGGGCGCACAGGTTAACTATGTCAACCGCTGTCACCCGGCAGAGCTCACGGCTCGACGGTCACCCGGCTGATGCTCGACTCCCACGGCCCCATCGTGAGCCCGCGGTCGCCGAAGACGGGCGTCGCCTCGCCCGAGAAGGGCGGGCGCGTGCGCGGCTTGCCCGTGAGGTTGAGCTCGATCAGCCAGCTCGACCCCGGATCCCGCCGGATGTAGACGAACACATGCTTCGTCAGCTCCAGCACCTCCAGCCGCCCCGTCTTGAGGGCCGAGTGCTCGCGGCGCAGCGTGATCAGCTCCCGGTACCACGACCACACCGACAGCGGATCCTCCATCTGCGCCTCCGCCGAGAAGCCGGGCGTGTCCTCCAACCGGGGCAGCCAGGCGCCGGAGTCGTCCTGATCCTCCGTCCAGCGCATCGGGGTGCGCGCGTGGTCGCGGGACCCGGCCAGGATCTCGGCCCAGGCCTCGTCGTCGCTCCGCCCCTTGGCCCGCAGCGCGCCGTATCGGTTGACGGACTCGACGTCGCGCAGGTCCTCCACACTCCGGAAGGGCTCGTTGATCGCGCCCAGCTCCTGGCCCTGGTAGATGAACGGCGTGCCGCGCATGGTGAGCTGCATCGTCGCCACCAACTTCGCGACGGCGACCCGCACCTCCGGATCGTCCCCGGCGTGCGGCGCGATCTTGCTGACGATGCGCGGATTGTCGTGGTTCTCGACGAACAGGCTCACCCAGTCGCCCTCGCCGATGCGCGCGTTGTAGTCCGCCCAGAACCGCGCCAGGTAGGCGGGGTCGTAGGCGTAGTCGTGCCACCGGGTCCTGCCCGGCGGCTCCAGCACGTCGAAGTTGAAGATCAGGTCCAGCTGTCTCCTGGACCAGCCGCTCAGCAGGCGGCCCGCCTGCACGCCGATGCCCGGCGTCTCGCCGATCATCACCGCGACGCTGCCGTCCGGGCGCGTGAAGCCCTCGCTGCGCAGCTCGGCGAGGTACTCGTCGAGCTCCGGCCCGTAGAGGTAGTGCTCGATGCCGGTGAACTCCAGCAGCTCGCCGACGAACGGGTGCCCGTCGGGCAGGCCGTCGGTCTTGGAGATGTAGTTGATCACGTCCATCCGGAAGCCGTCGATCCCGCGGTCCACCCACCACGCCACGATGTCGGCCACCTCCTCGCGGACCCGGGGGTTTCGCCAGTTGAGGTCCATCTGGGAGTCGTCGAAGAGGTGCAGCGCCCACTTCCCGGCCTCCGGGATCCACGTCCAGGCCGGGCCGGAGAAGAACGACTGCCAGTTGTTCGGGGGCGCATCGGGGGTGCCGTCGACGAGGAAGTAGTAGTCGCCGTACTCCCCGTCGGGGTCGGCGACGGGCCGGCGGAACCACTCGTGTTCGGCGCTGGTGTGGTTGACCACCAGGTCGAGGATGATCTTCATCCCGCGCTCGTGGCAGCCCGCGATCAGGGCATCGACGTCGTCGAGCGTGCCCATCTCGGCCATGATCGCGCGGTAGTCGCGCACGTCGTAGCCCATGTCGCGGCCGGGGGAGTCGAAGATGGGGGAGAGCCACACGCAGTCCACGCCCAGCTCAGCGAGGTAGTCGAGCTTGGCGATGACGCCCCGGATGTCGCCCAGGCCGTCGCCGTCGGAGTCGGCGAAGCTGCGGGGATAGACCTGGTAAAACACGGCGCTGCGCCACCAGGGGTGCAGGTCGGGGCCCTCGATCGACGTCTCGGGCGAGATCCGATTCACCATGCCGGCCAGCACGTCCATCAACCCGCCGCCGGTGACCCTCGAGGAGAGCTTGTCGATCGTGCCGAGCCGCATCCCGGCCAGGGCCTCGGGGAGCCAGCGGGGCGCGGCGGTGTGCAGGACCAGCTTGTCGACGACGTCCCGCCCCAGCGGGTGCTGCATGATGTCTCGGAGGCGGCTGTTGCGGGAGAACTCGGACATGGCCCCAGCCTATGGGGATCGGACCTCGCGCTGGCGGAGTTCGGCGACGATGTCCGCGTAGGTGACCTCGTCGAGCCGGTAGCGGGTGCGCAGGATCAGGTAGCTCACCACCACGAGCGCCAGCGGGATCACCATCATCGCCACCCGGATCACCGCGCGCCCGCCGTCGGTCAGGTCGGAGGCGAGTTCGGCGTCCGAGATGCCGCTCAGCACCACGGTGGCGCCGACGACGCCGGTGGCGAGCGCGTTGCTGAACTTGTAGATGAACGGCTGCAGCGCGAACGTCACCGCCTCGTTGCGGCGCCCCAGCTTCCACTGCCCGTACTCGGCGCTGTCGGCGATGAACATCACCATCAGCAGCTGGATCGCGCCCTGCCCGGCGAACAGCAGCACGCCCGCGACGGCGATCACCCCCATCGACTGCCCCGCGAAGAAGAAGATCACGTAGCCCGCAGTCATCAGCACGGTGGCGAGCAGGTGGATCGTGAACCGGCGCAGCACCCTGCTCAGCAGCGGGAACGCCGCCAGCGCCGCGATCTGCGTGACGCCGAGGATGAGGGCGAACGTCGCGTAGGCGTCCTCGTCGCCGAAGACGTACTTGAAGTAGTAGAGCCCCATCGACGTCGTGATCGTGTAGCCGGTCATGAACAGCGTCATGCCGAGCGTGGTCCACATCAGCTGGTCGTTGGCGACGATCGCCCGCCACAGGCCTTTGAGCCCGGTGCTGTCGGTAGCCACCTGCACCTTCTCGCGCACGAACAGCAGCGGCAGCGCCTGGAAGAGCAGCATCAGCGCGGCCGCGCCGACGGCGAACCAGAACCAGCCCTGTTGCAGCGAGCCCGTCGCCTCACCCAGCAGCTTCGTCAGTGGCACGATGCCGACGACGACGGAGAACAGCCCGATGTTGGCGCAGATGCGGGCCACCACCCCGATCCGCTCGCGCTCCTTCTGGTCACGCGTCAGCGAGGGCAGCATGCCCCAGTAGGAGATGTCGTTGATCGTGTAGGCGATCTCGAACGCGAGATAGGTGAGCGTGAACACCGCCACGAAGCCCCACCCCGTGACGCCGAAGTCGGTGAACATCAGCACGCCCGCCACCGCCCAGAGCAGCGCGCCGGAGCCCATCCAGGGCTTGAACTTGCCCCACCGCGAACGCGTGTTGTCGACGATCATGCCCATGAACGGGTCGTTGACCGCATCGAAGATGCGCATCAGCACCATCACGACGGTCACGGCGATCAGCTCCGCCCCGCCGATTCCGAGCACATCGGTGAGGTAGAACATGAGGAACAGCGACACCATCGCGGCGAGCATGTCCCTGCCGAGGGTCCCCAGCCCGTAGGCGAAAGCGGTCACCCGGTCAGCGTAGGGCAGAACGTGAGGATCGAGACGTCAATCGTCACGTTCGTCGCGCCCACGTCGCGGGCGCCGTGGAACGCGTTCGGACCCATCGCGACGATGTCCGTTGCGGCCCGCTCGTCCAGGTGTGTGAGGAATGTGACCCGCTCCACGTCCGGCGCGCTGCCGAATGCGGACTCGACCCGCTCCGCCTTGTCCTCCTCGATGCCCAGCAGACCGTGTTCCGCGCGGAGCTCGGCCAGGTGCCCCGTGTTCGGGACCACGACGACGACCCTCCCGCCCGGGCGCAGCACCCGGAGGAACTCGGCGGGGTTGCGGGGCGCGAACACGCACAGCACCGCGTCGAGGGTGGCATCCCGGACCGGCAGCCCGGCCCAGGTGTCCGCGACGACGGACGCCACCCGGGGATCCGCGCGGGCAGCTCGCCGGGCCGCAGGCACGGAGACGTCGGCGGCGAGCCCCCGCGCCGTCGACGGCAGCGCGGCAGCCAGGTAGTGGCCGGTGCCCGCGCCCGCCTCGAGCACGCGCTCGGCATTGGCGATCCGCTCGGCCAGCGCCGCCATGATCGGCGCGTAGTGCCCGGCGGAGAGGAAGCGGTCGCGGGCGGCCACCATCTCGGCCGTGTCCGCGTTCTTCGGGGCCGCGCGCCCCAGCAGGTTGACGTAGCCCTGGCGTGCGACGTCGAAGCTGTGCAGGGCAGGACATCGCAGGGTGGCGTCATCGAGCGCGAGGGAGTCGCTGCACACGGGGCAGCGCAGCCAGCCAGCGACGTCGCCGAGCGCGCTCACGACCCGACGGGCGCGCCCGCCTCTGCCTCCGCCTCGGCGCGGGCCTCCCGCTGCTCCTTGCGGCGCTGCGCCTTCCTGCGGTCGCGGATGTCGGCTCGGATCAGCACGACCACCCCGACGACGGCGATCAGCGTGAACGCGAACCACTGCCAGGCGTAGCTCTCGTGCGGGCCCTCGTCGTCGAGCTCGGGCAGGGCGATGGGTTCCAGCATGGGATCGTCGGCGGGGGAGGACTCGGTGACGGTGACATAGCCGTTGACCAGGTCCCGGCCCAGCCACTGCGAGATCGCCTCGGAGTCGATCAGCCGGATGTGGAACTCGTGGGGGGTGATGGCGCTGTCGCGGCCCCGCTCGTCGCGCTGGACGTAGCCGGTGACCGTCACCTCGCCCGGGGGTGCCTCCGGCGGGTCGGGGTCGGGTGCGCCTGCGGGGCGGGGGATGAAGCCGCGGTCGACGAGCACGTGCCGGCCGTCGTGCGCCTCCATGACGGAGAGCACCTCGGACCCGGTGGCGCCCTGGTTGCGGTAGCCGACGTGGAACGTCTCGCCCGTGTACGTGCCGGTGATCGTCACCGGCTGCCACTGGTCCTCATCCGTCATGATCCGGTTCATGACCTGCTCGTAGGGCACCGGGTCCTGCTGCGCGTGGAGCTCTACGAGCGCGTTCATCGCGCGGCGCTCCTCGAGACGGTCCAACTGCCACTCACCGAGCCGGATGAACACCGCCACGAGGACCAGCACCAGAACGACCAGGGACCCCCATCGGATGAGCATCTTGCTTGTCATTCGTCGTCAACACTCCCGTGGATCACTTCGGTGGGGGGCAGGGCCCTGCGGGTGCTGTCGTCGGGGCGCTCCGGCTCGGGCGGCAGGCGTCGATCCGACGCGTTCGCGAGTACGACGGCGATGATCGGCAGCAGCGCCGCGCCGGCGAGCGCCAGGACCTTCCAGTAGCCGGGCACCACGAGGAACAGGAGGAAGCACACGGTGCGTATCCCCATGGTGATCGCGTAGCGCTTCTGCCGCTCCTCGAGATCGAGGGTGCGGCCACGCGACGCGCGCGTGATCAGATGTCCCTCGGCTGCCATGCGGGCAACCCTACTCCTGCCACGGAAGCCTGCGGTAAGTTGCGGGCTATGTCTGAATCGCGAGTCGTACTTGTCACCGGCGGATCCAAGGGCATCGGGCGCGCCATGGCCGAGGCGTTCCGCGACGCCGGCTACCGCGTGGCCGCCACGTACCGTTCCGGCGACGTCCCCGAGGGCGTCATGGGTGTGGTGTGCGACATCACCGACCAGGGGCAGGTCGACGCCGCCTACGAGACTGTTGAGGCCGAGCTGGGCCCGGTGGAGATCCTCGTCGCCAACGCCGGCGTCACGAAGGACACCCTCCTCATGCGCATGTCCGACGACGACTGGGACCAGGTGATCGACACCAACCTCACCGGCACCTTCCGCGTCGTGCGCCGCGCCACCCGCCCCATGATGCGGAAGCGGTTCGGCCGCATCATCCTCATGTCGAGCGTCGTGGGCCTCATGGGCAACCCTGGCCAGCTCAACTACTCGGCCTCCAAGTCGGCACTCGTCGGGCTCGCGCGCAGCTTCACCCGCGAGCTCGGTTCCCGCAACATCACCTGCAACCTCATCGCGCCCGGCTTCATCGACACCGACATGACCGCCGTGCTCGGCGAGGACGTGATCGCCGACTACACGAAGAAGATCCCCGCGGGCCGCCTGGGCAGCGTCGACGACGTCACCGGCGCCGCGCTGTTCCTCGCCGGCGACAACGCTGGCTACATCTCCGGCGCCGTCCTGCCTGTCGACGGCGGCCTCGGCATGGGACACTGACGCGCCGCACCCTCCCACCCACAACAGAGACGAAAGGCCGCACATGGGCATCCTCGAAGGCAAGAACATCCTGGTCACCGGCGTGACCATCGACACCTCCATCGCGTACGTCGTCGCCGACGTCGCGCAGCAGGAGGGCGCCAACGTCGTCATCTCCGGCGCCGGGCGGGCACTGCGGCTCGCGAACCGTGTGGCGAAGCGGCTCGACCCGCAGCCGCCGGTGATCGAGCTCGACGTCACCGTCGAGGAGCACCTGGACGGCCTGCCCGCCGCGCTCGAGCCGTACTTCGGCGACCGCATCGACGGCGTCGTGCACTCCATCGCGTTCGCCAACCCCGAGACCGCTCTCGGCGGCGCGTTCCTCAGCACCTCGTGGGAGGACGTGTCGAAGGCGATCGAGATCTCCGCGTTCTCCATGAAGTCGCTGGCGATGGCGGCCAAGCCGATGATGTCCGACGGCGGCTCCATCGTCGGGCTGACGTTCGACGCCACCGTCTCCTGGCCGGCCTACGACTGGATGGGCGTGGCGAAGTCCGCGCTGGAATCCACCTCGCGCTACCTCGCCCGCTACCTGGGCGGCGACGGCATCCGCTCCAACATCGTCGCGGCCGGCCCCATCGACACCCTCGCCAAGCAGGCCATCCCCGGCGCAAGCTCCTTCAACGACATCTGGGCCGAGCGTGCACCGCTCGGCTGGGACCCGAAGGACGCGAAGCCCGCGGCCCGCGCCGTCGTCGCGTTGCTCTCCGATTGGTTCCCCGCCACGACCGGGGAAATGGTGCACGTGGATGGCGGGTTGCACTCCACGGGAGCGTAATACCGTCGGCTAGGCTGAATCCATGGCAGAAGCAGTCGCGGAATTGGCAGGGGTCACGATCACTCGCGGTCAGGCGGTGCTGCTGGACGACATCGATCTCCGCATCAACGAGGACGAGCGCTGGGTGGTCATCGGCCCCAACGGCGCCGGCAAAACCACCCTGCTGCAGCTGCTGGCCGCCCAGATGTACCCCTCCGACGGGGTCGTCGGAATCCTCGGTGAGGTGATCGGCGCCGTCGACGTGTTCGAGCTGCGCCCCCGCATCGGGCTGACGTCGTCCGCGCTGGCCGAACGCATCCCCGCCGGTGAGAAGGTGCGCGACCTCGTCGTCTCCGCCGCCTACGCCATCCTCGGCCGTTGGCGCGAGGGCTACGACGACTTCGACTTCGAACGCGCCGACGACCTGCTGGCCCAGTTCCGCATCGCGCACCTCGGCGACCGCCGGTTCGGCACGCTGAGCGAGGGCGAGCGCAAGCGCGTGCAGATCGCCCGCGCACTCATGGCCGA
>JAAYZP010000082.1 GCA_012514785.1 Propionibacterium sp.
GCGATCACCGGGCAGTTCATCCAGGGCCTCTTCGGGCTCCTGATCGTCGCCAACTCGATCATCGGCATCATCCAGGAGCTGCGCGCCAAGCGCACCCTGGACAAGCTGGCCGTCGTCGGCGAGGCCAAACCCAACGTGATCCGCGACGGCGAGGAGTACGAGATCGTGCGCGACGCCGTCGTCCTCGACGACCTGATCGCGGTCCGACCCGGCGAGCAGATCGTCGTCGACGGGCGCGTCGAGGTCTCGAACTACCTGGAGATCGACGAGTCCCTGCTGACCGGCGAGGCCGACCCCGTGCCGAAGTCGCCGGGCGACCAGGTGCTGTCCGGGTCGTTCGTCGTCGCGGGCACCGGCACCTACTCGGCGACGAAGGTGGGCGCGGACGCCTACGCCGCCCAGATCACGGAGCAGGCCGCCCGGTTCTCGCTGGTGAGCTCCGAGCTCCGACAGGGCATCAACCAGATCCTGCGCTACGTCTCCTGGCTGCTGATCCCCGTCGGCGCGCTGTCGATCGCGGTGCAGTTCTCCCGCCCCGGCGTCAGCTGGCAGGAGGCGGTGCTCGCCATGACCGCCTCGCTCGTGCCGATGGTGCCGGAGGGGCTCGTGCTGCTGACGGCCATGGCGTTCGCGCTGGGGGTGATCCGGCTGGGCCGGCGCAACGTGCTCGTGCAGGAGTTGCCCGCGATCGAGGGGCTGGCGCGCGTGGACACCGTCTGCGCGGACAAGACCGGCACGCTCACGCAGAACGTGATGACGCTGGGCGAGATCGTGCCGATCGGCCGGCCCGAGGCCGCCGTGCGCGAGATCCTCGCCCAACTCGTCGCCGCCGACGACGCCCCCAACGCCTCGATGCAGGCGATCGCGGAGGCGGTGCCCGCGGCCGGATCGCCGTGGCCGCTCCTGGCACGCGCGCCGTTCACGTCCGCGAAGAAGTGGGCCGGCGCCAGCTTCGACGGCGGGCACTACGTCCTCGGTGCCCCCGAGGTGCTGGGCGAGGGGGAGGTGGCGAGGCGTGCCGAGGAGATCGCCGGGACGGGCCGTCGCGTGCTGATGCTCGGGCGCGCCGAACACCGCGTCGACTCCCCCGAGGCGCCGGGCCTGGTGGCGCCGGTCGCGCTGCTGGTGCTCGGCCAGGTGATCCGCCCGGACGCCGCGGACACCCTGAAATACTTCCGCGCGCAGGACGTGGACCTCAAGGTCATCTCCGGCGACAACGCCGCCTCCGTGGGCGCGGTGACCCGGTCGCTCGGCGTCGACCTCGGCGAGGTCGTCGACGCGCGCACCCTGCCCGCGCCCGGGCCGGAGTTCACCGAGCGGGTCGCCACGGCGGGCGTGTTCGGGCGCGTCACCCCCGAGCAGAAGCGGCTGATGGTGGACGCGCTGCAGGAGGAGGGCCGCACCGTCGCGATGACCGGCGACGGCGTCAACGACGTCCTCGCACTCAAGGACGCCGACCTGGGCGTGGCGATGGGCTCCGGCTCCTCGGCCACCCGCGGCGTGGCGCAGATCGTGCTGCTCGACGACAAGTTCGCCCAGCTCCCCCACGTCGTCGCCGAGGGCCGTCGCGTGATCGGCAACATCGAGCGCGTCGCCAAGCTGTTCCTCACCAAGACCATCTACTCGGTGGCGCTGGCCCTCATCTTCGGGCTCGTGGCCGTGCCCTTCCCGTTCATGCCGCTGCACGTCACCGTCGTCGGCTGGTTCACGATCGGCATCCCCGCGTTCCTGCTGAGCCTCGCGCCCAACCGCGACAAGGCCAGGCCCGGCTTCGTGCGCCGGACGCTGTCGCACGCGATCCCCGCGGGGTTGATCGTCGCCGCCGCGGTCATCACCACCTACCTGCTCACCCGCGGGCTGGGCGAGGTCAGCGACGCGGTGCAGGAGGCCTCCTCCACGGCCGCGCTGATCGCGCTGATCATGGCGGCGACGTGGACGCTGGCCGTCGTAGCGCGCCCCTACCACGGCTGGCGGATGGCGCTCGTGGCCTTCGCATACGCCTTCTACGCCGCCATGTTCCTGCTGCCGTTCTCCCGCGACATCCTCCAGCTCAACATCGACGACCCCGGCCGGATGATCGTCGGGCTGGTCTGCGGGTTGGTCGGCATGGCGGCCATCGAGGTCATGTGGTGGGTGCGGGCGTGGATCATGAAGGTCCCCGCCAGGGTCTTCCGCTGAACCCGGCCCCGGCGTTACGTTGGGGGTTCGACGACTACGCGAGGAGACCATCATGCATTGGGGCGGCAAGCTGCTGGGTCAGCTGGAGTGGCACTGGGAGGTACAGCTGCGTCCGCGGCTCGACGGGTTGGGCGACGACGAATACTTCTGGGAGCCGGTGCCCGGGTGGAGCGTGCGCCCGGAGGGTGCGTCGTCGGAGCGTCAGGACCCCGGCTACCTGCAGGTGGGCAGCGGCACCCACCGCATCGACTTCGCGGTCCCGGAGCCCGCACCGGCCCCGGTGACCAGCATCGCCTGGCGGATGGGGCACCTCCTCGTCGGCGTGCTCGGCGCCCGCGTCGCCGGCCACTTCGGCGGTGACCCGCACGACTACTTCTCCTACGACTACCCGGGCAGCGCCGAGGAGGCCCTCCGACGCCTGGACGCGCTCCACCGGCTCTGGGTGGAGGGTGTGGCGTCGTGGTCCGACGAGGATCTCCAGGTGCCGGTGGGTGACCTGGAGCCGGGATTCGAGGAGGAGCCGCGCGCGACGCTGGTGCTACACATCCACCGTGAGTTGATCCACCACGGCGCCGAGATCGCTCTGCTGCGGGACCTCTACCCCGGCCTCAGCTGAGGGAGAAGCCCGGCCAGGCCAAGTTCGGGGGATCCTGGCTGGCCGGGCTACTCCGGTCCATGGTGGTGCGGGGCACGGCGCCTTCGCCTACCCCGCGGGTTCCCGAGGCAAGGCCCCGAGAGTGTGTCGGCGCCCTCGGGGCCTTGCCCGTTCCCCCCAGTCCGCTGCCGCGACGACACGATCCACAAGTTCGAGCGGACTCTCGTCCACTGCGCCCCAGTATGAATCTGTCGCACCGACTTCCCCCCGTTGCATCTGGCAACCTCAGTCGATGAGATCGGTGTCGAGTCGCGGTCGCCGGACGTCAACGACGCTAGGGGCAATCCGGTGATTTCGGCCACCGCCTGGGTGTACGGACATGCACGGACACTGGATTCAGTGCTGGGAAGGGCCTTTAGTGCACCCGTCTCGTGCGATGAAATGGTTTCGTTGGTGGGTGTCCCGCGGCCGATTGATCGCCTAGGAGTTGCCGAAACCACCGAAACGGTGGTTTCGGCAGCTTCTAGTGGACGTAGCTTGTGGGTGTGAGGGACCCGTCGCCGGCCACGAGGGTCTCCGCGCCGTCGAGCCTGTCGGTGTTCTGCGCGGACACCGCCCGCCAGCCGACGTCGCCGCGGCGCTCGGCGACGAACGTGAACACACCCGCCCGGTCCCCCACGCGCACGCCGTCGGGATCGAACTGGCCGGACATCCTCCAGGAGGCGTGGACGACGGCGATCGTCACGGACAATCTGCGCACCTTGATACGCTCCAACCGCATCGTCGAGGACCCGAACATCACGCGGAACCCGCGGGCGTGCGCGCGCCGGATGTTCTTCTGGTCCTCCCACCAGAGCCCGACGACGTTGACGAAGTCCGCGTCCTCGACGAACAGTACGGCCAGCGCGTCGGGGTCGCGGTCTTCCCAGGCCTCAACGAACCCGTGCGCGATGTCTTCCGGTGCCTGCAACTCCATGCCGCCAGGATAGGGCGGCAGCCGTGGCAACAAGGTGCCGTTTCCGCGTCCCCCCATGTGTAACCGGTAGTGCAATGGTTATTGTGGGGCCTCATGGGGGTACCGCTGAATCGGGAGTCGTTGGTCGAACGGCTCGTCGACGCGCGTCACGAACAGCATCTGTCGATCCGCCGGGCCGCGTCGCTGGCGAAGGTGCCCGCCTCCACCGCGCAGGGCTGGTTCGAGGGCCGCCACCTCCCCACCCCCGCGCTGATGCCGAACTTCCTCACCCTCCTGGAGGAGCTGGGGCTCGTCTCGGACGACGTCGAACGCGACGAATGGCAGCGCGCGGTCACCCTCATGCGCACGAACGTCATCATCGAGGAGTCCCCCTACGTGGGGCTGCGCAGCTACGAGCCCGC
>JAAYZP010000083.1 GCA_012514785.1 Propionibacterium sp.
CGCGCGGGAGCCCGGGGATGGTGCTCGGGCGCGACGCGTTCCGCACATACAGCATGGGCAGCGACTTCGGCAGCGGGAACCACACCACGTAGTGGTTGGAGCGCCAGCCGTCGTAGTCGTACTCCAGGGCCCGGAACGCCATCCCGTTCGATGCAGTCCCCGAGACCATGTCATCCACCTCGCGCTCGAAGCCGGCCCCGAACGGGGCGTGGTTGAGGCCGATCACCGACGAGATGCTGGGGGAGGTCTCGAACGTCCAGCCCCGCTTGCGCAGGCTGTCCACGTAGCGCCAACGACGGTAGCCCCAGATCCCCAGGATGATCGCCGCCACGGCGAGCACGACGATGATGATGACCCCGACCGAGTTCACTGACTGCCCTTTCGCGTTGGTACGGTGCTGCGCCCAGCGTAGTGGCGCAGCCGGGGCATCAGCTGATGATCAGCGTGATGCGCGTGCCCTCGGCCACCTGGGTGCCGGCCCCGGGATCGGTGCCGGCGGCGATGTCCAGCGGCAGCGGGAAGTTGGTGTTGCGCTGGATGTCGAACTCGAGCCCGGCGTCGCGCAAGATCTGTTCGGCCTCGTCGGTGGACCGGTAGCGCACCTCGGGGATCGTGATCATCACGGGGCCGAGCGAGCGCACGAGCGTGATCGTGTCGCCCCGTTTGCCGTTGCCGGAGCTGGGGGACTGCGAGAGCACATTGCCGTCGCGCACGTCGGCGTTGTGCTCCTCGGTGACCTCCACCTCGAACCCCGCCTCCTCGAGCTCGGAGGTCGCCGTGCTCACGGCGCGGCCCGTGTAGTCGTCGATGGGGATGGGCTCGGGGCCCTGCGAGACGGTGAGGTCGATCGTCGTGTCGCGACGCAGCTCCGCGCCGGCCTCCTGGGAGGCGCTCAGCACCTCGCCCGCGGCGACCTCCTCGTGCCACGTCTCCGTGACGTCGCCGACCGCGAGGTTGGTACCTTCGAGGGCCGCGCGGGCCTCCTCCAGCGGCAGGCCGACGACGGTGGGCATGTCGAAGCGCTCGGGGCCGAGCGAGATCACGACGTCGACGCTCGAGTCGCGCAGCACCCGCTCGCCGGCGGCCGGGTCGGTGCGGATCACCTGCCCCGCCGGCACCTCCTCGGAGTACTCGCTCGTGGTGTTGAGGGTGATCTCGGCCACCTGGGCCGCGTTGTTGATCGCGGCTTCCGCCTGGTTGGCCATCGCGGGCACCATCGTGAAGCGGCCGGAGAGGTACCACCAGGAGCCGAAACTCGCGCCGGCCGTGAGTAGCAGCACCAGCAGGAGCGCCACGAGGCCGCGGCGTTTGCGGTGCACGGGAGCCTTCGAGACCTGGAACACGGGCGTGCGCTGGCTGCGCGGCGAACCGGACCGGTTCGACGACGAGGGCAGCGCCTTGGGTGCGGGGTCGGGTGGTGCCGACGACACCCGCTCCGCCTCCCACGCCCCGGCCTCCGGTGCCGGCTCGGCGCGTCGTTGCACGCGCGTCAGGGACGGCCGCGGACGCTCGGGTCTGGGTGTGATCGGCTGCGTCAGGTCGCCGCCGGACGCCTCCGGCTCGATCTCGGCCGCGAGCCCGGGGTTGTCCGCGTACCCGTAGGCCTCCAGCTCGTGCAGCGCCTGGCGGACCTGCTTCAGCAGCTCGCGGCCGTCGGGGATGCGCTTGTCCGGGTCGCGCGCGGTGGCGGCGCGGATGAGGGAGTCGAGGTAGTCGGGGATGGGCCAGTCGGTGCGCCGCCCGGTCTCCGCCAGGCGCTCGCTGGGCCGCGGCACGTCGACGTTCACGTGGCGGTACGCGATCTGGTAGTTGTTCTCGCCGGTGTGCGGCTTGGTGCCGGTGAGGAGCTCGAACAGCAGGACGCCCGCGGAGTAGATGTCGCTGCGGGCGTCGGGGCGCGAGTGGGTCACGAGCTCGGGCGGCAGGTAGCTGGCGGTGCCCACCAACACGCCGGTGGCGGTCATCTGCGGCGAGCCGACGCGTCGCGCCAGCCCGAAGTCCACCACCTTCAGCTGGCCGCGGTGCGAGATGAGCACGTTCTCCGGCTTGATGTCGCGGTGCACGACGCCGGCGTCGTGGGCGGCGGCGAGCGCGGCGGCGACGTCCTCCAGCAGCTCGAGCGCCTTCTCCGGCCGCAGGGGCGCCTCGCGGCTGATCACGCGGCGCAGGGTCTCGCCGTCGACGAACTCCATGACGATGTAGGGCTGCCCCTGCGAGATGCCCTGGTCGAAGATGCTGACGACGTTGGGGTGGGACAGCACGGCGGCGGAGCGGGCCTCGCGGTCGAACTTGGCGGCGAACTCGTCGTCCTCGCCGAGGTCGGAGCGCATCACCTTCAACGCCACGACGCGCGACAACCGCAGGTCGCGCGCTCGATACACCGTGGCCATGCCGCCGCGGGCCACTTTCGCCACGATCTCGTAGCGAGCGTCCAGCACTTGGCCGACCAACGGGTCGAAAGTGCTGTTCATCCACTCTCCATCACGGTCGGGGAAGAAGGCCGTGTATGCCCCGTCATTAACACGCACGATTGTATGTCGGGAGGTGGAGTACTGCGAAGTTGGCTCGCCGCGCATTCCGTGCCGGTCTGCGGACTCACGACACCAGGGTGTGCTCCCGCTCCGGAAACATCTGCTCCAGGTTGCGGCCGATACGCATGGCGTAGAACGAGCGGATCACGAACATCACCGACGCCCCGCCGAAGACCACCGCGAGGATCGGCGAGAGCCAGCCCGCACCGAGGAGCGGCATCGCGACGGCGAGCTCGACGGCTAGGAGACCGAACAGCGTCGTGAACTTGATCACCGGGTTGAGCGCCACGGACGAGGTGTCCTTGAACGGGTCCCCGACCGTGTCGCCCACGACGGCGGCCGCGTGGAGGTCGGTGCCCTTGGCGTCGAGGTCCACCTCGACGAGCTTCTTGGCGTTGTCCCAGGCTCCGCCGGCATTGGCCATGAACACGGCTTGGTAGAGCCCGAACAGGGCCATCGCCACCAGGTAGCCGATGAAGAAGAACGGCTCGATGAACGCGCACGCCAGCGTGGCGAAGAAGATGCCCAGGAAGATGTTCAGCATCCCCTTCTGCGCGTATTGGGTGCAGATCTCCACGACGCGGGCCGAGTCACGCTCCGAGGCGCGGCTGGTGCCGTCGAGGTCGATGTTGAGGCGGATGAACTCCACCGCGCGGTGCGCGCCGGTGGTGACGGCCTGGATCGTCGCGCCCGTGAACCAGTAGATCACCGCGCCGCCCACGATCAGCCCCAGCAGGAAGGGCGCGTGCAGCAGCGACAGCTTCTCGAGATCGACGCTCAGCCCCTCGGTGAGTCCCATCATGATCGCGAAGATCATCGTCGTGGCGCCGACGACGGCCGTGCCGATCAGCACGGGCTTGGCCGTGGCTTTGAAGGTGTTGCCGGCGCCGTCGTTGGCCTCCAGGAGGTACTTGGCCCGCTCGAAGTCCGCCTCCACCTCCGGCTCGTCCTCGATCATGGACAGCTCGAAGATGGACTGTGCGTTGTCGGTGACCGGGCCGTAGGAGTCGACGGCGATCGTCACCGGGCCCATGCCGAGGAACCCGAACGCGACGAGCCCGAAGGCGAACACGGCGGGCGCCAGCATCAGCTCGCCCACGCCGAGGGTCGAGATGCCGTAGGCGACCGCCATGAGGCCGGCGATGGACATCCCGATCCAGTAGGCGGAGTAGTTGCCCGCCACGAGGCCGGAGAGAATGTTGAGGCTCGGCCCGCCCTCCTTCGAGGAGATGACCACCTCGCGCGTGTGGCGCGACTTCGTGGAGGTGAACACCTTCACCAGTTCGGGGATCAGTGCGCCGGCGATGGTGCCGCAGGAGATGATCAGCGAGAGCTTCCACCACATGCCGCCGGCCATGTCGGGGATGAGCACCCAGGACGTCAGGAACGTCGCGGCGATGCAGACGACCGACGTGATCCACACCAGGCTCGTGAGCGGGCGCTCGAAGTCCATGTCATGGGCGAACTCGTAGTGGTTCTTCGTCAGCGTGCGGTTGATGAAGTAGGACACGCCCGAGGCGATGACCATGACGGTGCGGATGACGAACAGCCACACCAGCAACTGCACCTGCGTCGACGTGTCGCCCACGCCCACGAGGATGAAGGTGATGAGCGCGACGCCTGTCACGCCGTAGGTCTCGAAGCCGTCGGCCGACGGGCCCACCGAGTCGCCGGCGTTGTCGCCCACGCAGTCGGCGATGACGCCGGGGTTGCGGGCGTCGTCCTCCTTGATGCGGAAGACGATCTTCATCAGGTCGGCGCCGATGTCGGCGATCTTGGTGAAGATGCCGCCGGCGATGCGCAGCGCCGCGGCGCCCAACGACTCGCCGATCGCGAAGCCCAGGAAGCAGGCGCCGGCGATCTCGCCGGGTAGGAACACGAGGATGATCAGCATGATCGCCAGCTCCACGGAGATCAGCACCATGCCGATGCTCATCCCGGAGCGGATCGGGATGTCGTGCAGGGGGTAGGGCTTGCCGGCCAGCGATGCGTGCGCGGTGCGGGCGTTGGCCAGCGTGTTGAGCCGGATGCCGTACCAGGCGACGCCGTAGCTGCCCGCCATGCCGATGAGTGAGAAGGCGATGACGATCGCCGTCTTCCCGAAGCCGAAATCCACCAGCACGAGGTAGTACAGGACGATGATGGTGGCGATGAACGCCCACAGCACCAGCAGGAACTTGCCCTGCTGCTTCAGGTAGGTCTTGCACGTCGCGTAGATGAGGTCGGCGATCTCGCGCATGGAGCGGTGGGCGGGCATCCGTCGCAGTTGCATGTAGGTCAGCAGTCCGAACCCGAGGCCGAGTGCGCACACGATGAGGCCGAGCCCGAGGACGACGTCGCCCGGGACGCCCAGGAAGGTTTCGCTGCCGAGGTCCGGCAGCTGGAGCGTGGCCTCACCGCCCAACCGGACGTCCCCTCCCGGGGAGCATCCCGCCAGTACGAGCACTGCTGCGACCAGCAGCGCCCAGGTCCGTCGTCTGCGTCGGCGCAGCTTCGCGTCCATCGACCCATCCCCTTCGATCCGGTCATGGCGGGTCGTCCCGTCGAGAGAAATACTACGCCTGGTAGTAGGTGGTTCGCGGCTCGGGTGCAGGATTGTTTGGCTACACTTTCGGCCATGACAGCAGAGCCGCTGGAAGTCCACATCATCGCCGACTCGACGGGGGAGACCGGCGCCCGGATAGCGCGCGCGGCGCTCGCCCAGTTCCCCGAACGCCAGGCCCTCATCGTGCGGCACCGTCGCATGGGATCCGAGGAGCAGGTGAAGAAGGTGCTGCGCGAACTGCCGAGTGAACGGGCCTGCGCGGTCCTCTACACCCTCGTGGACGAGTCCCTCGCCGCGCTTGTGGACCGCTTCTGCCTGGAGCACGAGATCCCGCACGCCGACCTGATGTCGGACGCGTTGCAGTCGCTGGAGGAGGCCAGCGGACTCGAGGCGGACGCCGTCGCGCGCCGCCCCGTCGGGGTGGAGGCGGACTACTTCACCCGCGTCGCCGCCATCGACTACTCGGTGCGCAACGACGACGGCGCCATGCCCGCGCAGTTGCCCGACGCCGACATCGTGCTCATCGGCCCGTCGCGATCCGGCAAGACGCCGCTGTCGATCTTCCTGGGCTACATGGGCTACAAGGCGGCCAACGTGCCGCTGGTGCCGGGGATCGCCCCGCCGCCCGAGCTCCGCCGCGTCGACCGCTGGCGCCTGATCGGGCTCACGATGGACGCCGACCAGCTGCAGCGCATCCGCAGCAAGCGGGTCAAGGGGATGGGCGGTTTCGGCAACCGCGACGGTTACGCCGACCTCGCCGCGATCTACGACGAGCTCGACGAGGTGGGGCTCACGATGCGTGAGTTCGGGTGCCCGATCATCAACACCACCGGCGTCGCGCTGGAGGAGAACGCGAGCCGGATCATCGACCTGGTCTCGACGCGGGCGATCAAACACGGGACGGTGCTGCGGCCCCCGCCGGGCGTGCGCGGAAAGTCGGAGCCCCTCGCTTGAGCTCGCCTGCGGTGGTTGGGGGTGGTTTCGACGGACGCTCGCTGCTCAACCATCGAGGTGGCCACCTTTTGCTGGTTGAGCCGCCGCCGGGACGGAGTCCGTGCGGCGTGGTCGAAACCACCTTCAGCACGCGCTGGGACGGGAGTACTGCGTTGGTTGGGGGTGGTTTCGACGGACGCTCGCTGCTCAACCAGCAAAGGGGGTCGGGCGAGCTTTGCTGATTGAGCCAGCGCCGCGACGAAGGAGCTGCGCGCCGGTCGAAATCGCCGTCAGTTTCCGCTGGGATCCGATTCCTGCGCAGGCCGGGATGGTTTCGACGGACGCTCGCTGGCGCTCGCTGCTCAACCATCGAAGGGGGCAGGGCTCGCAGCCACCTTTAGCCGTCAGGATTTGCACCATGGGTGGTGCAAATTCTGACGGCTAAGGGGTCGGGGTTTAGGCGACGGGGCGCAGTGTTGCTTGGGCGAGGGTCCAGGCGAGGACTTCGGGCATGGGTGGTTGCTCCCACGCGGGGTCGTCGGGCGGCGGATCCGGGAGATGCTCTGGTGGGTCGGGTGGCCACCAGCGCTCCTCCGGCGCCGGCGGCGGGGCCGGGGTGCGTAATCGCGTGGTCCCGTAGGCGGTGACGAGGTACTCGTAGCCGAACGGGGAGCGCCAGTGGAAGATCCCATCCTCACCGGTCTGCACGAGCTGCCAGCCGCCGAACGTCTTCGCCCGATGCGCCCGCCGCGACAGCGGCCCGAGGTTGCCGAGACGGGTTTGGCCGAGCAGGCCGGTGCGGTAGGGCTCGGTGTGGTCCGCATCGCAATGTCGAGCGGCGCGGGTGCCGTAGGGGGCGACGTCGAAGGGGTTGCGGATCTGCATCGCCAGCCGCATCGACGCCGGCGGATC
>JAAYZP010000084.1 GCA_012514785.1 Propionibacterium sp.
CAGGCCGAGTGGCTGCACGAGCGGTTCGGGGCATGAGCCGCGGCGCCAACGCGCTGCGAAAGTATCGGCTGACCTGCTGCTGCGTGGGAGAATCGCAACGGCGCACGGCGGTGCGCCTCGAACGATGGGGATCGACCAGATGACCGACAACACCCGTGTCACCCTCGCCGAGATCGCGGAGGAGGCGGGCGTCTCCCTCGCGACGATGTCGAAGGTGCTCAACGGCCGCACCGACGTCGCGCCGGGCACCCGGGCACGGCTCGAGGAGCACCTCAAGCGCCACGGGTACACCCGTCGCACCTCGCTGCAGCGCAGCGAGACGATCGAGCTGGTGTTCCACGAGCTCGAGGTGAGCTGGTCGATGGAGGTCATCGAGGGCGTCGAGGACGTCGCGCGCGCCGCGGGCCTGTCGGTCGTGCTCACGGTGAGCGGCGATCGGCACACCCCGAGCTCCGACTGGATCGACGGCGTGCTGCGCCGCCGCCCGGTCGGCGTCGTGCTGGTGTTCTCCGACCTCGCCCGCCCGCACCGCGAGAAGCTCCGCTCCCGCGGCGTGCCGTTCGCGATCGTCGACCCGGCGGGCGACCCGGCACCTGATCGAGCTGGGACACCGTCGCATCGCCTCGATCACGGGCCCCGAGGACATGATGTGCTCGCTCGCGCGCCTGGACGGCTACCGCTCCGCGATGAACGCCGCGAGCCTGCCGATCGACGACCGGTGGATCCGCTTCGGCGACTTCCACCCGACCGGCGGCGAGAAGGAGGCCGCCGAGCTGCTGGCCGGCCCCGACCGGCCCACCGCGGTGTTCGCAGGCAGCGACCTGCAGGCGCTCGGCGTGATCGCCGCGGCTTCCGAGGCGGGGCTCCGCGTGCCGGAGGATCTGTCGGTGGTGGGGTACGACGACATCGCGCTGTCGCGGTGGGTCAGCCCGCAGCTGACGACGGTGCATCAGCCGCTGCGGCGCATGGGCGAGGAGGCGGCGCGCATCGTGCTGCGCCTGGCCGAGGGCGAGACCGTCGACACGCTCCGCATGGACCTGGCCACGCACCTGGTCGTGCGCGGCAGCACCGCTCCGCCGCCCGCCTGAGCCCGAGCATCCAGCCGGCGCGCTTCGAAACTTCCGCTCCAAGTTTCGTAACGTTTTCGTCACGGGGTGGCCCATCGCCGCGACTTCGTCCATAAGTTGGGCGCGACGACATATTCCCTTCGCGCAAAGGAGCGCCCGTGCGACGTCGAACATCCCTGACAGCCCTGGTCACCGCCGCCGCGGTGATCGCAGCCCCCGCGCTGCCGCTGGCCGCGGCCGCGGCGGAGCCCGACCCCGTCTCCGCCGTCGACTTCGAGGACGGCACCACCGGCGACTGGACCGCCAGCGGCAGTCCGACGCTCGAGGTCGTCGCCGACCCCGCCGGCGGCGACTCGCTCGTGCTGAGCGTGAGCGACCGGACCGAGACCTGGCACACCCTGCAGAGCCCGACCGGCGTGTTCGCCGAGGGGGAGACCTACACGCTCTCGGCGCGCGTGCTGCTGCCCGAGGAGGCGGGTCAAGCCCGCTTCATCGTCAAGGACGGCTACCACTGGGTCGCCGACACCGCCGTGCCCGCCGGCGAGTGGACCGAGGTGAGCGGCACGTTCACCGCCGACGCCGACGACACCCAGGTGTACGTCGAGGTCGTGCCCGGCACGGCGTCGTTCTTCCTCGACGACGTGGTGATCACCGGAGCATCCGCTCCCGCGCCCCAGCCCGGCGACGTGGTCCCGGGAGGTGCGATCGACCCCAGCACCACTCCCGTGACCCTCGCGCAGGGCACCGGCGACGTCGCCGCCCTCACCTTCGACGACGGCCCCAACGGCGCCACCACCGCGGCGCTGCTGGACTTCCTGAAGGAGCGCGACATCCAGGCCGTGTTCTGCGTCATCGGCCAGAACATCACCGCCGGCGACGGCGCAGCGCTCCTGCGTCGCATGGTCGACGAGGGGCACGTGCTGTGCAACCACACCACCGGCTACGCCGACATGGGCTCGTGGAGCGCAGAGGACATCCGCACCGATCTCGTCGAGAACCTGCGCATCATCCGCGAGGCGCTCGGCGACCCGAACGCCCAGGTGCCGTTCTTCCGCGCGCCCAACGGCAGCTGGGGCCAGACCCCCGGCGTCGCCGTCGCGCTCGGCATGCAGCCGCTGGCCGTGATCAACACCATCAACGACTGGGCCGAGTCCGACCCGGCCGTGCTCACCGAGAACCTCCGTGCCGCCATGAAGCCCGGCGAGATCGTGCTCGTTCACGACGGCGGCGGAAACCGCGAGCCCTCGCTGCAGGCCGTGACCACCGTGGTCGACGAGCGCCTGGCCGACGGCTGGAGCTTCACGCTGCCCGAGGGCACTCCGGCGCCCGTGCAGAGCGGCGCGCTGATCGACACCGGTTTCGACGACGGCACGCTGCAGGGCTGGTTCCCGCGCTCCGGCTCCGGCGACTCCGAGCCGGTCCTCGACGTCGTCGAGCCCGGGGCGGATGCCACGACTCACGCGGCCCGCGTCTCCGAGCGCACGCACGAGGGCGACGGCATCCAGTACGACGTGACCGACCTGCTGCTGCCCGGCGGCACCTATCGCGTGGACGCCTCGGTGCGCTTCGCCGAGGGGACCGACCCCGGACAGGGCCTGTCGATCTCGATGCGCACGGTGGACGGCGAGTCCACGGCGTACTCCAACCTCATCCAGATCGAGAACGCCACCGCCGACGGCTGGACGGCCGTCTCCGGCGAGTTCACCGTGCCCGCGTACGACACCGCCGCCGAGCTGTACGTCGAGGCCAGGTACAACAGCGGCAACACCGCGACGTTCCTCGTCGACAGCGTGGTCGTCAGCGTTCCCGAGGTGAGCCCGGTCGACACGAGCCTCGTGCCGATCAAGGACACCCTGGACTTCCCTGCGGGCGTCGCCATCGACTCCCGCGAGACCAGCGGCGCGGCATCCGAGCTGCTGCTGCACCACTTCGACCAGATCACGCCCGAGAACCACATGAAGGTCGAGGCCTGGTACGACGACGAGCACGTCTTCGGCCGGCACGCCGAGGCGACCACCCTGCTCGACTACGCGCAGCAGAACGACCTGCGCCTGTACGGACACGTGCTCGTGTGGCACTCGCAGACCCCGGACTGGTTCTTCCAGGACGAGACGGGGCGGGAGCTGACCGACTCCGAGGCCGACAAGCAGTTCCTCCGGGAGCGGCTCGCGGTGCACATCGACGATGTGGCCCGTTCCATCCACGACGACTACGGCCCCTACGGCTCCGACACGAACCCCGTCGTCGCCTGGGATGTCGTGAACGAGGTCGTCGCCGACCAGACCACCGCCGATGGCCTCCGCACCAGCCGCTGGTACGACGTGCTGGGGGAGGAGTACATCCACCTCGCCTTCGAGCTGGCGGACGAGGCCTTCAACGGCACCTATGCCGCGGCCGGCAGCGATCGCCCGGTGAAGCTGTTCATCAACGACTACAACACCGAGCAGGACCGCAAGGGCGCGCAGTACGAGGCACTCGTGAAGCGGATGCTCGCCGCGGACGTGCCGATCGACGGTGTGGGGCACCAGTTCCACACCTCGATCAACACCACCATCGCCTCGCTCGAGGCGGCGCTGGACCGGTTCGCGGGCCTGGGCCTGCTGCAGGAGGTCACCGAGCTCGATGTGACGATCAACCCGGCCAACGAGGCCAACCGCATCCGTCAGGGGCACTTCTACCGTAAC
>JAAYZP010000085.1 GCA_012514785.1 Propionibacterium sp.
CGATGAGGGTCAGCGCGCGGTTGTAGTAGACGTTGCCGAGTTCGAGCCCGCCGTAGATCAGCGGGATCTTCAGCCCGAAGGAGCCGATCGCGGCGAGTGCGGCGATGTCCTCGTCGGGGATGCGGGCGTCGCGCTCGATCACGCCACCGTCGATGGTGGCGAGCACGCCGCGCAGCTTGCCCAGGTAGGTCTCCCCGCGGGCCGCCATCTCGGGCGACGCCGTCGGGAACGGGGTGATGAGATCCGGGCGGAAGCGCCCGAGGTAGAGCTCCTTCGCGAACGAGGGCTTCTCCCATTTCGTCTCGCGGGCGTCTTCGCTGACTTTGCGAGCTTCTTTCTCGGTGACTCGGTGGATGGTGGCGGTCATGGCGGTCCCCCTGCTCAGGTTCCCGACACCTTGAGTATCGGGTATCTATTGTACGCCAGATTCCCGACGAAGTCACCAGCGATTGGGCCCGCGTCGGTTCGCGGTTCGGGGCCGGGTTCTGTGACGATGTGTGGGTGCTTCGTTATGTGTGGATGATCTGGCTGCTTGCGAGCGGCGTGCTGCTCTGGGCCCTCGCGTTGGGCGGCCTGCAGCCCGCGCACGTCTTCCTCGGACTCGGGCTCCTGTTCGTGGCGTACTGGCTGTCCCCGCTCTACGGCGGCATCTCGAAGAAGCACGCCGCGGTCATGCGGCTGCCGGCCGACGAACGTCGGTTCGTCATCTACTGGGCGCCGGCCGACATCTTCTCCACCCGCCTCCGCGGCGGGCTGGGCAGGCACCGGAAGCACGCCATCTGGATCAACGTCTGGCAGGACAAGGAGGCCGAGGCCCACGCCCGGGCGCTGGGCGGCGGCGTCCTGCCGGTCGTCGTGCTCGACGGCGAGACCATCGTCAACCCGGACCCACGCGAGCTGATCGATCGTTTCCGATGATCCCGACGGAGGCCCGTCGGGCCCGCTGGGGCGTGGTGCTCTGCTTCTTCCTGAACGGCGCCGCCTGGTCCACCCTCCTCCCCCGCTACCCGGAGATCCGGCGCATGCTCGAGGTGGGCGACCTCGCGTGGGGCGTGATGATCAGCGCGGGCCCGCTGGGCGGGCTGATCTTCGGCCTGTTCTCGGCCCGGCTGCTGCGTCGCTTCGGGTCCGCCAACGTCGCCGTCGTGATGCAGACCGCCGGCATCCTGTGCCTCAACCTGCTGGGCAACGCGACGCACCCCTTCACGTTCACGCTCGGCCTGGTGCTGATGTTCTCCTTCGACGGGGTCTGCGACACCGCGATGAACTCGCACGGGCTGCGCGTGCAGCGCCTCTACTCCCGCTCGATCATCACCGGGTTCCACGCCTGGTGGTCCGTGGGGGCCGTCACCGGTGGGCTGCTCGGCTCGCTGGGCGCCCAGCTGCGTACCCCGATCTGGCTGCAGTGCCTCGTGCTGAGCCTCGTCTTCGCGGTGCTTGCGATGCTGGCGCGCCACTGGATGCTGGACGGCAAGGACCCGTTCCACGCGCACAGCGTCGGCGTCGGGGGCCGGATCCCGGCGCCGGTGCTGCTCCGGCTCGTCGCCCTCGGGATGATGGCCGCCTCCACGGTGCTGATCGAGGATTCGCCGGCCTCGTGGGGCGCGATCTACATGGACGAGATGTTTACGCTCGCCCCGTTCTGGGTGGGAGGCGCGTTCGTCGCGCTGCAGCTCGCGCAGGTGCTCGGCCGCTTCCTGGGCGACCGGCAGATCGACCGGTTCGGGCGACGCCGCACGATCGCCGCGGGGTTGGTGATCGCCGCGGTCGGCATGACGTTGGCGGTGGCAGTGCCGTCGCCCGCGACGACGATCCTCGGCTACGCGCTGGCCGGCTGGGGCATCGCCTCGTCCGTGCCGGGCGCGATGAACGCCGCCGACGACATCCCCGGCCTGCCGCACGGCACGGGGCTGACGATCGTGACCGCGATGTTCCGCATCGGCAACCTGCTCGGCCCACCGATCATCGGTGCGATCAGCCAGTTCGTCGGCATCCGCTGGGCGCTCGTCGCGGTCCCGCTGGCCGCGCTGGTGGCGCTCGCCCTGACCCCGGCGCTCGGCAAGGACCCTGGCCGGCGTCGCTAACGGTGTCCGACCCGCGCACCTGCTGAGATTCTGCTCGCAACCTTGATTTCGACGCCAAGTGCGCCACAATCGTGCCCATGAGCATCGAGCCCCTGCGCGAAGTTCGCGACCATTTCAGCGAAGTGATCGATCGCGTGGAGCATCACCACGAACGCGTCACCGTGACCCGTAACGGACGCCCGGTGGCGGTACTGATCAGCCCCGACGACTTGGCCGCGCTCGAGGAGACTCTGGATGTCCTGTCCGACCCCGCGGCACTGATGGATATCCGTGAAGCCGACGCCGCCCATGCGCGCGAGGATGTCGTGCGCGGGGCCGACGAGGTGCGAAAGCTCCGACCTCGACGTATGAGCTCGCACTGACCCTTCCTCATCTTTGCAGTGACTCCGTGGAAGGGCGCTGCGCGGAGGCGCTGCGGCTCAGCGCACCCACGGGGTCAAGGCCTCAGGGAAGCCAACGAGCACGAAATGGTTCCATCCTCAGCGATCACCGTCGGCCCCGTACCGGTCACTACCAGACGAAAAGCTGGCTCGCCCGGACCAATCGTGGTCCCCTAGGACGGACTCTGCAGACCCCCTAGGGCGGACTTTGCAGACCCGCTAGGCCGGGTTCTGCAGATCTGGAAGAGCAGGCCCTTTTGCAGGCACGCCGAGCCGGACGACGCAGGCCGGGGCGTCCAAGGCTGCCCGGTAGGCTGGGCGCATGAGCGTTACACACCCCTGGGTCCAGCACTACCAGCCGGGTGTCCCGGCACAGATCGAGCTCCCGACGACGTCCCTCGTGGAGATGTGCGAAGCGGCTGTCGCGGAGGCGGGCGACGCCGTCGCGCTCGAGTTCTTCGGGCGCACGACGACGTACGCCGAGATGGGCGACCAGATCGCCCGCGCGGCCGAGGGGCTGCGTCGGCTCGGGGTCCAGCCCGGTGACCGGGTGGGCCTGATCCTGCCGAACTGCCCGCAGCACGTCGTCGCGTTCTACGCGGTGCTGCGGATCGGGGCGATCGTCGTCGAGCACAACCCGCTGTTCACGGCCCGCGAGCTGCGCCACCAGTTCGAGGACCACCGCGCCGACGTCATCATCACCTGGGACGCGGCCGTCGAGAAGGTGGCCGACCTGCCGCGCGACCTCGGCGTGCGCCACATCATCGCCGTCAACCTGCTCGACGAGTTCCCTGCCGTGATGCGGTTCGCGCTCAGCCTGCCCATCCCGAAGCTGCGCGCCAGCCGCGACGCCCTGCACAAGCCGGCACGCGACGCGATGCCGTGGAAGCGGCTGCTGGCCGCCGACCCCATCGACGCCGCACACCCGCGGCCCAGCCTCGACGACATCGCCGTCATCCAGTACACCTCCGGCACCACGAGCCAGCCCAAGGGCGCGATGCTCACGCACAAGAACCTCTACGCCAACGCGCTCCAGGGCGAGGCCTGGATGCACGACGCGGTGAAGGGCAGGGAGACGCTGTACGCGCTGCTGCCCATGTTCCACGCGTTCGGGATGACGCTCTACCTCACGTTCGGGATCCTCAAGCAGGGCCGGATCGTGCTGTTCCCGAGGTTCGACGTCGACCTCGTGCTGAAGGCGTGGAAGAAGTCGCCGGCCACCGTGTACTGCGCCGTGCCGCCGATCTACCAGAAGACCGCGTCCGTCGCGAAGGAACGCGGTGTGGACATCTCGTCCGCGAAGTTCTGCATCTCGGGCGCGATGGCGCTCACCGACGAGATCGTCGAGCAGTGGGAGGCGGTCAGCGGCGGGCGGCTCGTCGAGGGCTACGGCATGACCGAGTCCTCCCCCGTCGCGCTCGGCAACCCGTTCGCCCCGACGCGCCGCACCGGCACCATCGGGATCCCGTTCCCGTCGACGGAGATGAAGGTGGTGGACCCGGACGACCCGACGGTGGAGGTCGCCCGCGGCGAGGAGGGCGAGCTGCTGATCCGCGGCCCGCAGGTGTTCCAGGGCTACTGGGAGAACCCCGAGCAGACCGCGGCCATGCTGCTGGAGGGCGGCTGGCTGCGCACCGGCGACGTCGTCACGCAGGACGAGGACGGCTTCACCACCATCGTCGACCGGCTGAAGGAGCTCATCATCACGGGCGGCTTCAACGTCTCCCCCAGCGAGGTCGAGCGGGTGCTGGTCGCGCACGAGGCGATCGCGGACGCCGCGGTCGTAGGCCGGCAGAATCCATCCGGAGGCGAGGACGTCGTCGCGGTCGTCACCCTCGAGGAGGGCGCCAACCCGCCGGGGCTCGAGGACGTCCGCAACTTCTGCAAGCAGGCGCTCGCCGCCTACAAGGTGCCGCGCGACCTGGTGATCGTCGACGAGCTGCCCCGCTCGATGCTGGGCAAGGTGCTGCGTCGCCAGGTTCGCGAGACGATGATCTGAGCGCTGGTCCGACCGTGGGTAGGTTGGTGACCATGACGCAGATCGAAACCACCACCGCCGGCAGCCTGCCCCGCACGCAGGCCCTGATCGACGCGAACGCCGCCCGCACATTCGCCGACGACGGCTTCACCTTGGAGTCCACGCCGGAGTTCGAGCGCCTGCTCGCCGAGGCCGTGCGCGACGTCGTCGCCCGGCAGCGCGAGCTCGGCATCACCCAGCCGGGCGACGGCGAGTTCGGCAAGGCGATGTCGAGCGCCGTCGACTACGGAGCCTGGTGGGCGTACTCGTTCCAGCGCACCTCCGGACTGTCTCTGACGGGCGCGAACATCTTCACGCAGGAACCCGTGCGCTCCGCGCCCGGCGACGTGCGGCTCACCTCGTTCCCCGACCGCCGCGACTGGGTGGCCTTCTCCGAGGCGTACCAGGATCCGACGAGCGGGATCAGCACCGGCAAGAACGCGACGGAGTTCCCGGCCACGGTCGCCCCGCTCAGCTACGCGGGCCACGACGCCATCGCCTCGGACGTGCGCAACCTGAAGTCCGCGCTCGGCGACGACGAGCGCGGCTTCCTCACCGCCATCGCGCCGGGCTCGGCGGCACGCATCGACAACCAGCACTACGGCAGCGAGCAGGAGCATATCGACGCCTGGGTGGAGGTGCTGCGGGAGGAGTACCGGCCCATCACCGACGCCGGGCTCATCGTCCAGCTCGACGACCCGTCGCTGGCCGAGAACTGGGACCAGATCAACCCGGAGCCGAGCGTCGAGGACTATCTCGCGTTCACGCAGATCCGCATCGACGCCATCAACGAGGCCATCAAGGGCCTGCCGAAGGAACAGGTGCGGCTGCACCTGTGCTGGGGCTCCTGGCATGGGCCGCACTCCACCGACATCGAGCTGAAGCACATCCTGCAGACCGTGCTGGGCGCGAACGTCGGCCAGATCTCGTTCGAGGCCGCCAACGCCCGCCACGAGCACGAGTGGGAGGTCTGGGAGGAGAACAAGCACCTCATCCCCGACGACCTGATCCTCGTCCCCGGCGTGATCAGCCACTCCACCAACCTCGTCGAACACCCCGACCTCGTCGCGCAGCGCATCGCGCGCTTCGCCAAGATCGTGGGCCCGGAGCGGGTCATCGCAGCCACCGACTGCGGCCTGGGCGGCCGCGTGCACGAGCAGATCGCCTGGGCGAAGCTCGAGTCGCTGGGTGAGGGTGCGCGTCGCGCCGTCGCCCGCCTCTGACCGACTTTGTGAACCTGATGCGAAAGTACCTCCCCATGCCGCTGTGGGCACTGGCAAGTTGTGCGGAGATGCTGCGGCGTAAGTCTCCCCGGCCGGACCTGCGGCGGCCGCACCTCCAGACAGGTGCAACCTGTGCGTCGACGTCGCAGCGTTCGAGGCATTCGCTGGTTGGAGACGGGCCCAGGGCCCTGTGGCGTTTTGGGACTGTGCGAGTTGTTCCGGGATGCGGCGGAGTATGTCTCACCTGCCCGTTGCACCACGGCTTCGGCGACGGGGCACGTGCACCCTGTGCCGTGATGTTGCGGCGTAGGTCTCCACCGCTTCGCGGCAAGGGCCACTTTCCCCTCCCACGGTGGGCCTCGGACCCGGACGGCTGTGCGCCCAGTAACCAGCACCGGTCACAAAGTCTCCGCGCGGCGCCCTAGTCCGACGCGATCCCCGAGCGGAACGCGAAGGCTACGAGTTGGGCCCGCGACTCGCAGCCCGTGGCCTGCAACAGCCTGCTGACGTAGGTGCGCACCGTCGACTCACTGAGGTACATCCGCTCGGCGATCTCGCTGTTCTTCAACCCCTGCACCACGAGCCGCAGCAGCTCCTGCTGCCGGGAGGTGAGCGTCGGCACCTCGACGCGCAGCTGCCGCTGGTAGGAGTCGAGCAGCAGGGAGATCAGCCGCTCGTCCAGCGGGTTCTGGCCCGCGACCGCCTTGTGGATGGCAGCCGACAGCTCCTCCGCGGAGGCCGTCTTCAGGATGAACCCGACGGCACCGGCCCGGAGCGCGCGGTTGAAGGACTCGTCGTCGCCGAACGCGGTCAGGATCACCACCTTCGGAGGCGACGGCAGGGCCATCAGCTCGCCGGTGGCGGTGGCACCGTCCATGCCGGGCATGCGCATGTCCATCAGCACGACGTCGGGGCGCAGGCTCCGCACCTTCTCCAGCGCGGCCCGTCCGCTGTCCGCCACACCGACGCAGCGCACGCCGGGCAGCCGGTCCAGCCGCTTGCGCAGGTGCAGCAGGAGGACCGCGTCGTCGTCGACGAGCAGCACGCGAACCGGGGAGCCCATAGACAAGAGCGTAGGGCGTGTCGCCCAATGTTGACGCTCCGGCCGAATCCCTTGCGCCCGACGGGTCCTGCCCACGACGATGGACGGCATGCTATTCGTGATGTTTCCCTATCTCCTCCCGAGTATCTCCTGGTGTGATTGGCTGCCCTGGATCTGCGGGTGGTGAGTGCCCGCTCCAGCTGGGACTCCAAGGAGCAGTGGCTGACCTTCGTCCACGTGGTCGTGGCGGCCGCACTGTTCGTCACCGCCCGGCTGATGCCCGGTGATGTCAACACCACGGCGACGATCATCAACGACCTCGTCGCCTGCCTGGGCGGCGTGCTCGTCGTGCGCTGGCCCACCGTCGGGACCGCGTTCTACCTCGTCGCGTTCATCATCTCGCTCACCAACCTCGCCGAGTCCACCCCGACGGCCCTGTGCATCGCCCTGGTGATCCTGGCACTCACGATCCGCCGCTAC
>JAAYZP010000086.1 GCA_012514785.1 Propionibacterium sp.
CTCCGGTCATCGGCATCCTGCGCAACCACCCGCGGACTCCGGCGGACGTCGTCGTGGTCCACTCGGCGCCCACCGCCGACGAGATGCTGTTCCGCGACGAGCTCCGCGCCATGGACGCTGCGGGCCGGATCCGCTTCGTCGAACGCATCACGGGCCGCGACGGCGCCGAGGTGCGGCTGCCGGTGCACCGGATCGGCGACGTCGTTCCCGACTGGCGCGAGCGCCACACCTGGGCGTGCGGGCCCACCGGGATGCTCGACGAGGCCGAGGAGCACTGGGCGGCGCACGCGCTGGCCGACCGGCTGCACACGGAGCGGTTCCGCACGAGGCTGGCCGCCGTCGGGGACGGGGGCGAGATCGACTTCTCGGCCTCCGGGACCACGGTGGAGGCCGACGGGAGCACCACCATCCTCGACGCCGGTGAGGGCGCCGGCGTGCTCATGAAATCCGGGTGCCGCATGGGCATCTGCTTCAACTGCGTCGTGCCGCTGCGCGACGGCAGCGTGCGCGACCTGCGCACCGGCGAGATCACCACCGCAACCCCCGAGGACCCGGTCCTCATCCAGACCTGTGTGTCGGCAGCCGCCGGCGCCTGCCAACTCGACCTGTGAGGTCCACCACATGACCGTGACTGATTCCACCACCACGACCGGCGGCGACATCGTCGGGGACACCACCGTGCGACGCCCCAACCGCATCACGGCCTCGCGCCCGGCGGAGCAGGCGGCGACGTTCGCGTCCGGCAAGCCCAACCCCATCGCGCACCTGAGCCCCGACGACATCGAGACCATCGGCGCGGAGCTCGACGCCCTGCGCGACGAGGTGATGGGCAGCCGTGGCGAGGCGGATGCGAAGTACATCCGGAAGGTCATCACCACCCAGCGCACGCTGGAGATGGTGAGCCGGGCGGTGCTGTTGTTCAGCAAGTTCCCGCCGGCGTTCGTCGTCGGGACGACGGGCCTGACGATCGCGAAGATCCTCGAGAACACCGAGATCGGGCACAACATCCTCCACGGGCAGTGGGACTGGATGCGCGATCCGAAGATCCATTCGACGACGTGGGAGTGGGACTTCGCGTCGCCGGCGGAGCAGTGGAAGAAGTCGCACAACGTCGGCCACCACACGTACACCAACGTGATCGGGATGGACAACGACCTGGGCTACAACATCCTGCGCGTCGACCCGGACCAGGAGTGGAAGCTCGGCTACGTGTTCCAGCCGGCCACGAACTTCCTCAACGCCTTGTTCTTCGAGTATGGGATCGCGGCCTACGACCTCGACATCAAGGGCTGGAAGGAGGGCACGAAGTCGGCGGAGGAGTTCCGGGAGGACCTGAAGAAGGTGCTGAAGAAGATCCGCGCCCAGGTGACGAAGGACTACGTCGTCCACCCGCTGCTGTCCGGGCCGAACTTCCTCTCGACGATGCTGGCCAACGCGATCGCGAACACCATCCGCAACGTGTGGGCGCACAGCGTCATCTTCTGCGGCCACTTTCCGGAAGGCGTGGAGACGTTCGAGACGGACTCCATCGACGACGAGACCCGCGGCGAGTGGTACGTGCGCCAGATGCTCGGCTCCGCCAACATCTCCGGCAGCCCGTTCATGCACATCATGACGGGTAACCTCTCGCACCAGATCGAGCATCACCTGTTCCCCGACATGCCGAGCAACCGCTACGCCCAGATCGCGCCCCGCATCCGGGCGCTGATGGCGAGGTACGACCTGCATTACGTTACGGGGCCGCTGCCGAAGCAGGTGGCGTCGGCGTGGGGCAAGGTGTTCAAGTACGCGTTGCCGAACAAGCGTGAGGGGGCGTCGCAGTTGGGCGAGGTGGCCGACGCCGTGCGCCTGGCCGCAGCGGGCGCCGTCGCATCGGTGAAGGCGTCGCGGGCGAGTCGCGCGACGCAGAGCTTCCTCCGTCGGTTCTTCCGGCCGATCCGTCGTCAGGTCACCGCGACGGCGTGAGGTGGCAGGTCGTGTGGACTTGACTACCGAGTTCGGTGGCTAAGTCCACGGCAGGACATCCGACGGCGACGCTGGGGGCCTTCGGTGTCGGGTTTGCCACCGCGGACAGTGGCAAATCCGACTACGAAGCTCGGTGTAGGGGCACGGGAAGGACGCATCCGTAGTTTGCGACCGAAGGCCTGGTGAGACGAGCTCGGGACACGGACTCCCCAAGCCCCGCTGCGCCGGGGAGCAAGCGACGGCTAGGCTCTTCCCCAATCGGAAGTGGCTCCAAAGGGGATGACAGTGGCGACGACGCCTGACTTGGTTGACCGAGCGACGAGACTCTTCACCTTCCTCACGAAGGCGCAGCAGTTCAAGCAGAAGGCTGTGCGAGATTTCTCCAGCTACGAGGAGCAAGGCAGCGTCTTGTGGTTCTCGGATCTCCCCGAGCGCAACGAGGTGCGATGGCACCCCGACCCAGAAGCAGACCACGAGCCAATCCTCAGTGTGGAGCGCGTGCTGCTGCCTGAAGCGCCCCGGTTGCCGGTGGAACTCAAGGGTTGGGTGCCCGGTCGATGGACCGATGCCTGGGAGCGTCCGACCTTGTCGGCCCAGCGCGGATCTTCCGGTGAGATGCTCGACGAGCATCCCAACGTTCAGTCGCTCTTCGACACGTGGATGTCCGATTGGAACCGATGGGCGGAGCAAGTCCGTCGAGATACGCCGCTGTGGCAGGCGTACGGGGACCTGTTCAAGACCTATGTGCAAGTCACCCAGAAGAGCGAAGAGCTCGAACTTCTCCTCGGCGTTGGGCTGCTGGTGTGGAAACCGGAGTCGCATGACCGAATCCGGCGGCATCTGTTCACGGTGCCGTTGACGCCGCGGCTCGATGAGCGCAGCGGACGGCTCGAGTTCTTCATCGACGAGGCGGCGGTCGGTCTGACCTCCGAGTTCGACATGCTGGGCTTGGACATCATTCCTGAGCATCACCTCGTCCGTGAGACGGAGGAACTGGCATCTGATTTTCCGCACCAGCCGCTGGACATCGAGAGTCTTCAAGGGCTTGCAGAGCCGGTGGCAGTCCGCCTGCATCCCCAAGGCCGTTGGGATGCCACCCTCGACGTTCCCGAGAGCCGGGAGCATCCCGTCATCGCATTCGCGCCAGCCCTCATCGTGCGGCCTCGAAACCAGGCAGGGCTGGTGCGCGCGCTCTCCACGATCGCGGAGCAGATTGGGGAGCGCGGCGAAGTGCCGGTCGGGCTGCTTCCCCTCCTGGACCCCGACCGACTGCCTCCGGTCACGGCCAATACGGCAGCCGGGGCGCTGTTCGAGGATGGCGACGAGATCATCGCGCCGCTCCCCCTGAATGACGTCCAGCGACGGATCCTCGAGCGGGTCGATACCCACGCGCAAACCCTGGTCCAAGGGCCGCCTGGCACCGGGAAGACCCATACCGCGGCGGCGTTGCTGACCCACCTTCTCGCCCAGGGCCAGCGGGTACTCGTCACAGCGCACACGGATCGAGCGCTGCACGAGGTGCGAGCGAAACTCCCCGCGGCGGTACGTTCGTTGGCGGTGTCGGTCATCGGTGCCAGCCGCGATGACCTGGCTGATCTGCGCACAGCGGTGGACACCATCGCCAAGCGCGCCGGCGAGCACGACCCCACCGACGCCGACGCCGGTGTGGATCGTGCGCTCCAGGAGATCGAGGAGCTGAAGGCTACTCGTGCACAGCTCCAGCGAGCCGTGATCGGTGCTCGGGAACAGGAAGTGGTCATCCGCGAGCACCGCGGCTACTCGGGCAGCCTGGCGCGGATAGCGAAGGACTACCAGCGCGACGCTCATCGATTCAGTTGGCTCGGCGAGCTGCTCGAGATGCAGCCCGGGTCGACGTCGCCTCTGCCGAATGAAGAAGCCTCAGAGTGGCTGCGGCTCATGAGGGATGAGTCGCTGGTACGCGGCGCTGCGGAGTCGCAACAGCGGCGACCATCCTCAGAGGACCTACCTCCCGCAACGGAGTTTGCGGAGATGGTGCGCACGTAGGGTGGCCTACGCGCGGAAGTGGAGCAGTTCGATTCTCTGGCCGACGGACGTGCCGCCCAACCGTTGACGACCTTGACCGACGATGAAATCACGGTGCTCCGAG
>JAAYZP010000087.1 GCA_012514785.1 Propionibacterium sp.
AACTCCTGGAGATCCGCGACGTGCTCGCGGAGGTTGAGCACGCCGCCGGCGCGTGGAAGGAGGCGCGCCGCGACGTCGAGCATGCGGAAGCCGAGCTGGCGGTGGCCCACGCAGCCGAGGCGGCACGCGCCGAGGAGCGTGACGCCGCCCGCGCCCGGCTGGGCCAGGACGACGAGGCACTCGCCGTCGCCCGCGCCACGGCCACCGCGCTGCGCGAGGCCATCGACGCCGAGGACGGCGCGCTGTTCGACCGCGTCGGGGCGCTCGATAGCGCTGCCCAGCGCGCGATCGAGGCGCTGCGGGGCCTGGCCACCCGACTCAACGCCGTCTCCGCCGGCCGGGGGCGCGCCGAGAGCGAGCTCGCCACCGTCGAGGCTGAGCGGGAGCGCACCACCGAGCTGCGGAACGCGGCGCACGCCCGCCTGCGCGAACTCATCGACGCCCGCGTGCCCGAGCACCTGCTCCTCGAGCTGCCCGAACAGCACTCGTCCAGCGTCGAACACGTGCGCGCGCAGGCCGCCGAGATCCGGCGGGCCGTCCGGCCGCGGCAGTGGCAGCTGGGCGACCCGCGCGAGAACGCCGAGCGCGTGGGCGACCTCCGCGTCGCGATGGAGTCCCAGGCCAGGGACGCCCGCGGTGCGCTCGAACAGGGAGGCCGCTCGCTCCAGATCATCCCCGAGGACCGCCTGGTGCGCGTCGACGTGACCGTCAACTCCAACGGCCAGGTGCTGCCCATCGACGAGGCACTGCCGCACCTGAACGGCGTCGTCGAGACGCTCGAATCCTCCTACGACGCCGGCGTGCAGCAGACGCTGAACGAGCTGCTCGGGTCCACGTTCCTCGAGCACATGCGCGACCAGATCGGCGTGGCCACCACCCTGGTGCGCGATATCAACCGCGTGCTCGCCGACCACCCCACCGGCACCAACCACACCACGCTCCGCATCAAACTGGAGCCGGGCGCCAACCGCCACGTGCTCGACGCCATCACGGGCCCGACGCTCGCGAACCCCGACGTCGCGGCCCAGGTGCGGGAGTTCCTGCGCGAGAAGGTGGATGAGGCCAAGCGCACCGCCGTCGACGAGGGCCACCCGGACTGGCGCGACTCGCTCGCCGACCACCTCGACTACCGCAACTGGTACGGCATCGCGTTGGAGCGCCGCTTCGGCGCCAGCAACTGGGGCCCGCTGACCACGCGGAGCTACGCCGAACTCTCCGGCGGCGCCCGCGCCGTGATGCTCATGCTGCCGCTCATCGGCGCGCTCGCCGCCCTCTACCGGCACATGCCCGACGCGCCCCGCCCGCTCTGGCTCGACGAGGCCTTCGACGGGCTCGACGCCACCAACCGCTCCGTCGTGATGCGCCTGCTGCGCGAGTTCGACCTCGACGTGCTGCTCGCCGGCCCCGGCCGACTCGTCAACGTCGCCGCCGTCCCCACCGCCGCCATCTACCAGGTGGTGCGCGCCCGCGAACCCGAGCCGGGCGCCGACCACACCCTCGAACTCTGGGCCGGCAACACCCTCGAGGCGATCGAGCTGCCGCTGAGCTGGCTCGACGACGCCCCGCCCCCGGAGCCCGACGCGCAGGACGCGCTGCTGTGATCCCCGACTACGTGCTGGCCTGGGCGCGGGCGCCCGGCCCGGCGAAGGCGCTGCGCCTGATCAGGGAGCGCCACGAGAACGGGCGGCTGGGCGTCCGGGCCCGGGTGGAGGCCGGGCTCACGTCGTCGGAGCGTGTCGAGGTGGGGCGCTTCCTGGAGGCCGACTGGGCGCCGTCGGGCCGGCCGTTGATGGTGCAGCGGCTGCGGGAAGGGTTGGCGGCGAACGGGGTCGGGCTGGAGGAGCTGTTGGAGGCCGTGGGCGGGCCGCTCGTCGACCGCAGGGCGGAGCGGGCCGCGGCCAGGGACGCGCGGGCGGCCGAGCGCGCCGAGCGGGCGGCGATGGTGGAGCGCGTCGTCGACGAGGCGGAGGCCGCTCCCGTCGAGCACCTCGCGGTGCTCGCGGCCAGGCTCTTCGCCGACTCCCACGCCCTCGACCGCTCCGCCGTGCTGGGACGCGCCGTCGCGCGACGGCTGGCCGAGCGCGCCGCCACCGACGAGCGGCCATACGTCGACCCGGTGCTCGACGCGAGCGCCTGGCGCGACGCCTGGGCCTCCGTCGGCGTGCTCTGCGACGCGGTGTCCGCGCAGGTGCTGGTGCTCAACCTGCCGCTGGTCGGCGACGCGACGGCGGTCCGGCTCGCCGCGGTGGCGGGAGAGCCGGTGTGGCTGACGCTCCGCTCGCTGGCGGGCACGCTGGCCTTGGCGGGCGGCGTGGGGGAGGTGTTCGTCTGCGAGAACCCGGCGATCGTCGAGGCCGCGGCGGACCGCTTCGGGGAGCGCA
>JAAYZP010000088.1 GCA_012514785.1 Propionibacterium sp.
CAAGGTGAAGGAAATCATCGACGCCGGCGACTACGTCTCCGACGAGATCACCGAGGACCTCGTCGCGAACCGCCTGAGCGAGCCCGACTGCGAGCCCGGCTTCCTGCTCGACGGCTTCCCCCGCACCCTGCACCAGGTGCACTTCCTCGACCGCTACCTCGCCGACCGCGGTACGGCGCTGGACGCCGTCGTCTCCCTGCACGTCGACCCGGAGGCGCTCGTGGAGCGCCTGCTCGACCGCGCCACCAAGGAAGGCCGCGCGGACGACACGGAGGAGACCATCCGTCGCCGCATGGAGGTCTTCGCGGGCCAGACCGCGCCGCTGCTGTCCTACTACGAGGACCGGGGACTGCTCGTCGAGATCGACGGCACCGGCACCGTGGAGGAGGTCCAGCAGCGCATGTTCGAGCAGCTGGACGAGAAGCGTTCGTGATCGAGCTGAAGTCGGCCGCCCAGCTGCGGCTCATGCGACGCGCGGGCCTGGTGGTGGCCGAGGGGCTGGAGGCCATGACGGCCGCCGTCGCACCCGGCATCACCACGGGCGAGATCGACCAGATCGGCCGCGACGTGATCGCCGCTCACGGGGCGACGTCGAACTTCCTGAACTACGGGGAGGAGTACGGCATCGGGTTCCCCGGTGTGGCGTGCATCTCCGTCAACGACGAGCTCGTCCACGGCATCCCGGGTGACCGGGTGCTCGCGGTGGGCGACATGGTGAGCATCGACTACGGCGCCATCGTCGAGGGCTGGCACGCCGACGCCGCGCGTACCGTCATCGTCGGGGAGGGCACTGCGGAGGAGCGGGAGCTCAACCACGTGACCGAGGAGGCGCTCTGGGCCGGGATCCTGGCGATGCGGCCGGGCGGCAGGGTCGGCGACGTGTCGAAGTCGATCGAGAAGCGCATCCGGCAGGGGAGCGGCCACTACGGCATCCTGCGGGAGTTCACCGGCCACGGGATCGGCTCGGCGATGCACATGCCGCCGGACGTGCCCAACATCCGCACCTTCGGCCGCCAGGTGCCGCTCCGGCTCGGGATGGCGCTGGCGATCGAGCCGATGGTGACGCTGGGGACGCACAAGACCGCCGAACTGGACGATGGCTGGACGATCGTGTCCAAGGACGGCTCGAAGGGCTCGCACTGGGAGAACACGGCGGTGCTCACCGAGCGTGGCATCTGGGTGCTGACGGAGTTCGACGGCGGCGAGTCGAGGCTGGGGGAGCGCTTCGGTCCGCTGGGGGACTGACCCGATGAGTCACTTCCGCACTGGCGGGGATGGCCACGGCGAAGGCTACGGGGAGTACACTGGGACCAGCTGAAGACCTAAGTTGACCATCGCTGGTGCTTGTGGTATTGTTATCAACTTTCAATCAACGGCTACTGCAATAAGGGTAGTAGAGTGTTCCTTAAAGGAGGTGCTGGGATGAGTGACACAGTTCGACACGTACGTGTTTCAAATGATGTGGACTTTAACCCAGACGAAGGCGCGGGTTTTTTCGCGTTCTACGGCGTCACAGATTGCCGAGCGCAGGAGCGTGTCATCCAGAAGTCGGTGAATGCGTTGAGCGCATACGAGGAGCATCGAAGCCGCCAACGGGAAGCCGAGGAGCGTGCGGGTCGGTCGGCGTCGGCGCCGTCGAGCTAGAGGTTGACTCGGTCGAGTGCGATGATGGCGCGAGGGTCGGTCACGTTGATCTGGATATGGTCAAGATCGCCGACCTGGGATATTAGCCCACCCGGCAGAATATAGACTGGGGAGCCTTCCTGGAAGGCCCCCCTCACTGTGCTGAAGCGCGGCGAGCCGTCGGGTTTCCGCGTCGAAGCGAGGATGAACTCGATGACCTTGCAGTCCATCTCGCGACGGTAGTAGTTCTGTCGCAATGCCGCATGTCGCTCCGGCGGGAGTTCGTCGTACACCGATTGGGCAATCGCCGCCACCAGCTCACGGCCCTCGGTGCGCGTTAAGTCGAGGCAGTCTGTGAGGTCAATGACAGCTGCGAGTATGGCGGGTTTGCCCCCGTGCCTGGGGATGACGTGGCGCTCGCTCCACTGCCGAGCGCGTTCGAGGTCTCCTTCCCAGAAGTAGCATCCGTGGCCGAGCCAGTCGCCTGGGAATGTGCTCCGCGGGATGCCGTGGCTCAGGTGTTCGTGGACGTACCGGTCAGAGGTGCCGTGGTATCCCCAGACGAGATTGTTGGGCCGCATGTCCGGCATCCTGTCCACCTCCTTCAGTCCACCTCGGACCTGGACTACAATGAGCGGAATTACACTCATGAGATTTGATCCGTAGCGTATCAGCCCTTCGATGGTTAATCAATATGTAGTGGTGTCCCTTGAAATTTGATCAACATGTAGTGTTTTGGGCAGGCTAAGTGTTGATCAGCTGGGCTCAGAAGCCAAGACGGATCGATAAGCCCTCTCCGGCCAAGCGTGTCCTTCTCATCCGCATCTCATGAACCCGCGATAGCGTTCACTCAACGCCATCAGAAGGAGCAGGTATGAAGATCGTCGTCGTGGGCACGGGGTATGTGGGATTGTCCAATGCGGTCATCCTGGCGCAGCACCACGAGGTGCAGGCCGTGGATATCGACGCGGAGAAGGTGGCGTTGATCAACCAGAAGGTCTCACCCATCGTCGATCCGGAACTGCAGGATCACCTCACGAAGGTGCCGTTGAACCTGGAGGCGACGACGGATGCGGCCTCGGCGTACGCAGGGGCGAGGTTCGTCGTCGTGTCGACGCCGACGGATTACGACCCGGACACCAACTACTTCAATACGGAGTCGGTGGAGTCGGTTGTGGCGGAGGTGATGCGGGTCAATCGGGATGCGACGGTGGTGATCAAGTCGACGGTGCCGGTTGGGTTCACGGCGGAGTTGCGTGAGCAGTACGACGGTGCGTCGATCATCTTCTCGCCGGAGTTCCTGCGTGAGGGGCGGGCGTTGTACGACAACCTGCATCCGTCGCGGATTGTGGTGGGGGAGCGTAGCGAGCGGGGGCAGGAGTTCGCGGAGTTGCTGCGGGAGAGCTCGAACGAGCCGGATGTGCCGATCCTGTTGACGGACTCGACGGAGGCGGAGGCGATCAAGCTGTTCTCGAACACGTATCTGGCGCTGCGGGTGGCGTTCTTCAACGAGTTGGACACGTACGCCGCGTCGCGGGGGCTGAACACGTCGCAGATCATCGAGGGTGTGGGGCTGGATCCGCGGATCGGGAAGCATTACAACAATCCGTCGTTCGGTTACGGCGGGTATTGCCTGCCGAAGGACACGAAGCAGCTCTTGGCGAACTATTCGGATGTGCCGCAGAACCTGATCCAGGCGGTGGTGGATTCGAACAAGACGCGCAAGGACTTCGTCGCGATGGACATTCTTCGGGAGCGGCCGAAGGTGGTGGGGATCTACCGCCTGGTGATGAAGTCGGGGTCGGACAATTTCCGGACGTCGGCGATCCAGGGGATCATGAAGCGGATCAAGGCCAAGGGTGTGCCGGTGATCGTGTACGAGCCGGTGCTGGAGGAGGAGACGTTCTACAACTCCGAGGTCGTGACGGATCTGGAGGAGTTCAAACGTCGCTCGGATGTGATCATCGCGAACCGCCGCGAGGAAGTGCTCGACGACGTGGCGGAGAAGGTCTACACCCGCGACATCTACGGCCGCGACTGACCGGGCCCATCCATGAAGCCGAAACACCCGGTGCTCTGGCTGCTGCTGGGCATAGTTCTCATCGCCGTGATCGCCGTCGCCGTGATCCAGCTGGTCTCCCGCAGCGACGACGCACCGGCCACGCCGTTCAGCGTCCACGAAGACATCCACGAACTCCCGACGACGCAGTGGACCCGGAGCTACGGCGACGGTTCCGGCATGCTCCCCGACCTCCGCGTCCTCGACGCGGGGCCGGGCCGGGCGCTGGTCGTCGTCGCCGTCGATGTCTCGGGGTACACCGCGACGGCCACCCAACTGGACCTCACGATGGTGGACCTCGACTCCGGTGAGGAGATCTGGGCGTCGATGGCCGAGCTCGACCCCGATGCGTTCGACCGCCAGTGGTCGGGGCCGGCGCGCGTCGGGGAGGCGGGCTACGTCGCGTTCTCCCTGCGCAACCAGGACGAGGACCGGCAATGGTCGTCGGAGATCAGGCTGTACTCCACCGCCGACGGGTCTGTGGAGACGCTCACCGTCGACGGCTACGCCACCGCGACGATGGCCGACGAGACGCTGTACGTCGCGGAGAGCGACGGCGAGGGCCGGGAGATCGCCGTGCGTGCGTACGACGTCGAGGATCTGGGCGCGCCGCGGGCCGAGTTCGGGGTGACCGGCACCGGAGGGCAAGAGCTCTGCGTCCGCGAACAGACGCTTGTGATCGGGGAGTACGTCACCGGCAGCGGGGGCTCGTGCTGGTTCCCGGGTACCGCCGTCGCCGTCGACCGGACGTCCGGCGAGGCGCTGCCGTGGTCCGTTCCCGGCACGGCCGGGATGCAGCTCCGGTTGGACGAGGACGGTCTCGTCGCGGCGGGCGGTGACGGCGAGGAGTACGTCGTGACCCGGCTGGCCGACGACGGCACGCAGGTTTGGTCGGTATCCGTCGAGGAGGGGGCCTCCACCAACGGCTACCCCTGGGACGACTTCGTCGTGATCACCGGAGGCGACGGCCTGGTCCAGCTCGACCTGGAGACCGGGGAGGAGCGTTGGACCCGGCCCGACGTCGAGGATGGTCGCGTGGTGCTGACCATGCCCGAGCGGCTGCTCGTCCGCGCCGACGACGAACTCCTGTGGCTCGACAGCGCCACCGGGGAGACGCTGCACGCCGCGCTGCAGGCTGACTCGGACGTCTGGTCCCCGGGGGCGAGCCCGTCGTACGTCTATCTGCAGGGCTCCGGATGGCTCATCGCGTACAGCCACGACGGCGACGAGGCCTGGCGCATGCCGCTCAAAGCCCGCCACTTCGGCACCACCGCCGGCGGTCATCTGCTGCTGATCGGGTGGGACGGGACGGAGGTCTCGCTGCTGCGCTGAGCCGCCCGTCGCGTCGCGAGAACCGATGGCAGGTGCCCAAAGTGCTGCGACGTCGACGCATAGGTGGCAGGGGCCGCCTGCAGAAGCCGGAAACTAGGGGGCAGGCGCCACTTGCGCTGGGATGTCGACGCACAGGTGTCAGGTGCCGCGTAGACGGAGCGGCTACCGGGCGCGGGCAGCCAACTCCGTGAGCCCGCGCGTGATCACGTCCATCGCCCCGTCGATCTGGTCTGCCGCCGTCTTCATCGCGACCGGGCCCCGACGGTACGGATCCGCGACGTCGTCGCGCGGGTCCGCCGAGCGGTGGCGCCACAGGTGGTCCACCAGCGTGTCCAGCGTCACCTCCCGCGGCACGCTGGCCATCGCGCGGGCCACGTAGCCGATCACGTACGCCTTGCGCCCCAGGTTCGGCCACTCGTCGAGGATCCAGCGTCGGTGGTCCGAGGCCATGGCGAGCACCAGATCCGCCTCCTCGATCATCGTCCGGGTCAGCTGGCGCGCCCGGTGCGCGCCGTGATCGCCGCGCTCGATCTCCTCCGCCATCGGCGGATCGATCGCGTGGCCCACCAGCGCCCGCGTGCCTGCGGAGGCGAACTCGATCCCGTCGGGCGTGGCCGCGTTGGCGACGACGTCGGCATAGGCAGAGCGGCAGATGTTGGCGGTGCAGACGAACAGCACCTTGAACGGCTTCCGACCATCGTCGTCGCCGCCCCCGTCCTCGAGCGTGGCCGGCGGCGCCTCGACGACGAACGGCCGCGGCCGCTCCGCCGGGTGGGGGAGGCGGTCGGCGAGCATCAGCCACGAGTTGCCGGGGCGGTACCCCGTCGACTTCACGAGCTCCAGCTCCAGCACCGCCGCGTCCGGCGGGCCGTCCGCCGGCGCCCGCACACCCAGCACGAGCCGCGGATCGGCGCCACTCATCTCGAAGACCCGCCGGGCGATGTCCACCCAGCTCACCACCTGCCCGTCGCCGGTGATGTTGTACGTCCCCGACGACGCACCCCGGTCGAGCAGGTGCGTGATCCCGGTGGCCAGTTGGTCGGCGAACGTCAGCCGCCCGTAGCGGTCGGAGATCACCCGCGGGCTCTCGCCCCGGCGCGCGGCCACGGCCATGGCTTCGACGAAGCTGCCCTCGCGCCCCATCACCCAGCCGGTGCGGATCACGAGGGAGCGGGGCACCGTCGCGGCGATGAGTTCGCCGGCGGCGAGGCCCTGGCCGTGGGTGTCGCTGAGGCTCAGCACGCCGTACTCGTCGTGGGCGGGCGCGGAGCGTTCGAAGACCGGGTCGGCGGAGATGTGCACGTAGCGCATGTGGTGGCGGCGGGCGACGTCGGCGAGCCGGTTGGCGCGTTCGGAAGCGTCCACCCAGTCGTCGGTCCGCGCGGGCGGCTGGGGGATGCCGGTGGCGGTGTCGCCGTGGGCGTTGATGAGCACGTCGTACGCGGAGAGGTCGACCGGCGTCGCAGCCCGCGGGGCCAGCTCGGCGGTGGTGACACCGTCGGCGCCCGGGAACGCGCCCAGCATCGCCCGCCCCAGGCGCGTCTCGGTGCCGGCGACGAGCGTGCGCCTCGGCCGCATCGGTTCGGCGTGCGCGAGCGGGGGGTTGAGGGTATCCCGGTGCGCCACGATGGCGTGCTCGCGCCCGATCGGCCACTCGATGCCGAGCGCCGGGTCGAAGAGGTCCACCGTCGACGCGCGCCCCCGCCCCTCGGGGGTCCAGTGCTGCTCCATCAGGTACGTGAAGGTGGAGTCGTCCTCGAGCACCTGGTGGCCGGTGGCCACGCCGCGGGGGACGAAGACGGCGACGGAGGGGTTGAGGTCGATCGTGAACGTGCGCCCGAAGCCGGCGCCCTCGCGGAGGTCCACCCAGGCGCCCAGCGCGCGCCCGTGGTTCATGCCGACGATCCGGTCCCACGGCTCCGCCAGGAAGCCCCGGGTGATGCCGCGGGCGACGACGTGGGTGACGTTGTACTGCACCGGGTCGAAGTCCGGCAGCCCGAGGGCGGTCATCTTGGCGCGGTGCCAGCCCTCCTTGAACCATCCGTCGTCGTTGTGTTGCACACCCAGCCGGATGACGAGCAGGCCGGGGATCTCGGTGGTGTGGACGGTGGGTTCAGCCAAGGGACAGCCTTCTCACGTTCAGTCGAGCGCGTCGATGACGGCCGCGGCCACCACCGCCTGCGCCTCGGCGCCGATCACGTCGCCGTCACCGACGCCGGGCTGGCCAGGGTCGACGAACACGCCGTCGACGCTGCCCAGTGCGGCGTTGATGCTGCGGGCGTGGAGGGTCAGCCAGTAGGCGGCCTCGTCGGTGCTGGTGACCGGGGCGATACCGACGAGCTCGGCGTCGGGCAGCGCGTCTCGGAGGGTGGCGAAGTAGGAGGCGGCGGGGTCGGCGATGCTGTAGTCGCCGTCGTTGAAGCCGCCGAAGGTGATCACCAGGTCGGGCGCGGCCTCGGCGATGGCGTCGACGGAGCCGCCGAAGTTGGCGCAGGGCTCGAAGTCGCAGGACCTCGGCGCGGCGAGATAGCCGCGGCCGGGGGAGGAGAGGTTGACGACGTCGCCCCAGCCGAGCTCGTCGGCCGCGATGTCCACCCAGGTGTCGTCGCCGATGGAGTGGGAGTCGCCGATGACGACGACGGTGGGCCCGTCGCCGGCGGGCGGCTCCGACTCGGTGGGCTCGGGCTCCGTCGACTCGGTCTCGGTCGGTGCCGGCTCGGGGGCCTCGCTCGTGGGCTCCTCGACGGGTGCCTCGGTGTCCGTCTCCGCCGGGGCGGGCGCCTGGGTGTCCAGCGGCGGCGGGGGAGCCGGCTCGGCTTCGACCCCGCTCGTGGAGCGCAGCGCGAGCAGACTCAGCACCACGGCCACCACACCCAGTATCACCAGACCGACGACACTCCACCGACCGAGGTCATGAGATCGCATACGCAGTACTTCCTTGGGGCGTGGTGTGGACGGGACGGATGGGGGGTAGGGACGAGGTTAGTCTAGAGCGCGACGCCGTGCCATAACCTCAACCCGACGCTGAGGGCTTCCACTGTTCCAGGGCCAGGGTCTCCCGAGGCGTCTACTGCCTCCTGGACGCTGCTCCTGCGTTGTCGGAGTGTCAGACTGCCATTGTAAGAGTGCCGCAGTGGGTGTAACTGTGCGAGTGTCAGTGGCGATCTCGTGTAGTTCCTGGGCGGTCACTCGCCCTCGCCGTCGTCCTCCGGGTCCGGCTGCTCGGTCTCCGGCGGGGCCTCCGACGTGGGATCGGGGTCCGGTGCTGGTGCGGTCGTCGTCGGCTCGGTCGTAGGCGTCGCCGGCGTCGTCGACGTCTGGGAGTCCGATGGTTCGGGCACGGGTGTGGCGGTCGACGTCGTCGGTCGAGGTTGCGGCTGGGGCCTCGTCGCGGGCCGGGTGTAGGTGGGCCGCGGGGCAACTTGCGGCCTCGTGGTCTGCGTCGTCGGCTGCGGCGCGACAGGCACGGTCGGCGTCACGCTCGGCGAGGGGGAGGGCGACGGGCTCGGGGACTCGCTCGGCGACGGGCTGGGGGACGGCGAGGGCGACGGCGAACCGCTCGGCGATGCCCCCTGACTTGGGCTCGGGCTCGACGCTGCCAAAGGCGGCGGATCGCCCGGCTCCGCCTCGACCGGCCGCGTCGACATCAACGCCATCACGCTCAGCGCCAGCGCCACGATCCCCACCGCGACGAGTCCGGCAACACTCAGCACTCGGGTGTTGCGGATGCGCGACATGGGCATGGGTCCTTTATCAGGTTCGTCAAGGGGCGTGGATGACGTTAGTCTAAGGCAGGTGGCGCGTTCAACGCTGCCCTCGAATCCCCGCAATCCCCCATGCGGACGTCCGGATGCACGCCGGGCTCCGTGCCCATGACAAGGAAACCCTCGATGGAGCTACAGCAGTACTTGCAGATCGTTCGACGATACTGGCGCAGTACGCTGGCGACGGTGTTCCTCTGCATCGCTGTAGCTGCAGGGGTCACGCTGGTGCAGAGCCCGACGTACACCGCATCCTCATCCATCTTCCTGACGGTCGAAGCCGGCGGCTCCGCCGGTGAGCTCTCGCAGGGTGCGACGTACGCGGAGCGCCAGGTGTCGTCGTTCGTCGCGGTCGCGACGACAGCGATGGTGCTGGATCCCGTGATCGACGAGCTCGGTCTCGACCAGACCCCGGCCCAGCTCGCCGACCAGCTGAGCGTCACCGCGCCCTCCTCGACGGCGATCATCCGCGTCGCCGCGCAGGACGAGTCCGCCGAACACGCGGCCGCGCTCTCGAACGCCGTCGCGGCGAGCCTGGAGCGTTCCGTGGAGACCCTGGCGCCCCCGGGCCCCGACGGCACCCGCCTGGTGAGCGCCACCATGATCGACGCCGCCCCCGTCCCCACGGCACCCTCGGCCCCGCGCCCGGCGATGAACCTCGCCCTCGGCGGCCTGCTCGGCGTCCTGCTGGGTGTGGGCCAGGCGATCCTGCGCAGCATCCTGGACACCCGGATCCGCACCGCCGAAGACGTCACCGCGGTCACGAGCCACCCCCTGCTCGCGTCCGTGGCGCACAACAACACCGCCGACGCGGGCCGCGCCGCGGAGAGCGACGGCATCCAGTGGGCGAATGCGGAGGCATACCGCAAGTTGCGCACCAACGTCGGCTTCGTCGGCCTCGGCGGCGAGCGCCGCTCGTCGATGGTGGTCA
>JAAYZP010000089.1 GCA_012514785.1 Propionibacterium sp.
CAAGGTGACAGTCTTCGCGTTCAGCGCCGCCCTTGCGGGCATCGCCGGTGGTCTCTACGCGGTGCACATCCTGTACATCAGCCCGGCCGAGTTCACCCTCGACCGTTCTGTAGAGATCCTGTCGATCACCATCATCGGCGGCCTGGCAGCGTTCTGGGGCCCCTTCGTCGGCTCCGCCGTGGTCCTCGTCCTGCCCGAAGCCCTGAGTTTCGCCCACATCCCGGATTCGGTCGCAGGGCCGATCAACGGGCTCATCTACACCACGATCGTCCTGCTGCTTCTCATCTTCCGCCCACAGGGCATCCTCGGGAAGAAGACCGAGGACTTCGGGTCCGCGGACGAGCGACGTGCTGGCGGAGCCTCGGCGAGCGCCGGCGGCGCGGCTGAGGGACACCTCGACGAGGAGACACATCCCGGCGAGCTCAGCTTCGGCTCGACAGAGGCCAAGACGCTGCGCGGGGAGGGCATCAGCATCTCCTTCGGCGGGCTCCGGGCTGTCGACGATGTGTCGATCACGATTCCCCCGGGCCAGATCACCGCCCTGGTTGGACCCAACGGCGCCGGCAAGACGACGGTGTTCAACCTGCTGAGCGGCGCTCTGAAGTCGGACACCGGGCGCATCCTCTACGGTGACGAGGACATCTCGGACAAGCCGATCGAACAGCGCGCCCACCTCGGTGTCGTGCGCTCGTTCCAGGAGGTCCGCCTCTTCGAGGGCATGACCGTGCTGGAGAACATCCACGTCGCGGTCACGAGCAACAAGGACGAGTCCCTGCTGGCTCAGTTCCTCCCGCGGTCGTTCCGGGGTGGGGACGCCGCCAACGGCAAGCGGGCCGAGCAGATAATCCACGGCCTCGGGTTGCACGCGAAACAGAACGTGCTGGCCGCCGACCTCTCCTACGCGGAGCAGAAGCTTCTGATGATCGGCCGCCTGCTGGCGACCGAGGCCGGGTGCTACCTGCTCGACGAGCCGATGTCGGGCCTGGACCAGAGTGCTCGCGCCCAAGTGTCGGCCCTGCTCAAGCGCATCGTCGACGAGGGTGCTGCCATCTGCATCGTCGAGCACAGCATGCAGGTGGTGCGCGAGGTGGCCTCTCGCGTCGTCTTCCTCGACCGCGGCAAGGTCCTCACCGAGGGGACGCCTGAGGAAGTCATGGCCGACCCCGAGTTGACAGCGATCTACTTCGGACAGCCGGCCTGACATGGACCGGCAGCGAGACAAGGTGGAAGATATGATCTCGGGTGCAGCTGATCCAGGGCCAGCATCGAGCAGGACCGTCGTCGTGACCGGCGCTGGCGCGGGGATCGGCCGGGAGTTGGCGCTCCGGCTGGCTGCGGACGGCTGGGCGGTCGGGGTCGTCGACATCGTCGGTGACGATGCAGCGCGGGTCGCGGCAGAGATCTGCGAGACGTCCCAGCGGGCGATCGCGGTCGTCGCGGACGTGTCCAGCGAGGAGGAGGTCGCGCGCATTGGCCGGGAGGTCGAGGATGCGCTGGGTCCCCAGA
>JAAYZP010000090.1 GCA_012514785.1 Propionibacterium sp.
CAGGGCGATCAGAATTCGAATCATTGATTCGTACGCTATCGAACCAAGGTGAACGAACGGTGAACTACGGGCGTGGCCCCAGCCAGAGCTCGAAGTGGTGGGCGGCGATGTTCATCCGCTCGCGCAGGTAGAAGCGGTGGGCGCCGTGCATGGTGACGCCGGAGTCCAGCTCCACCGTCCGACAGTCGAGGGCGCGCGCCTCCTCCAGCAGCGCGTCGAAGAGCTGCCTGCCGTACCCCCGGGACTGGACGGGGGCGGCGGTGGCCAGGTCCTCGACGAAGAAGCGCCGAATCCGGGCCGTGCAGGCCATCACGCGCCAGCCGCCGATGGCCACGCAGTCGTCGCCGACGAAGAGTCCGGTGTAGCGGAGGCCCTGCGGGGTGCCCGCGGCCAGCACGTCGTCGAGAACCTCCCTGGTCAGGCGTGGGCGCAGGACCTGCAGGGTCGTCAGGGCGCTGTCCCAACCGGGATGGTCGCGGACGAGATCTACGATGCGTGGTTCCGTCATGCGCCATGCTTACCAGTTCGCCGGCGGCGTAATGGGTTTCGCGCTTGTCTCGTGGCGAGGCGGTGCTATACAGTCGGACGCGACGGGGTAGTTCTCGGAGATCCGCGCAGGATCCCGAAGATCTGCCGTAGCTTCGAAGAAATTGGTTTCACATCCCCAACAGCACTCTCCCTCTCGCCCACGGCGAGTCCCTGCGGTCACGAACCGCGGGTGCTGCGTGTGATGATCATTCTCAGCACGTCTCCCAATTCACCGCGGCGGCGCCGTCGCCACGGTTAAAGCGGGCCACTTCCGTGGCTCCAAGCAACACGAAATAAGGAATGACGTTATGGCCACTGGCACCGTCAAATGGTTCAACTCTGACAAGGGCTACGGTTTCATCGCACCCGACGATGGCTCCGCTGACCTGTTTGCACACTTCAGCGCGATCGATGGCAGCGGTCGCCGCGACCTCTTCGAAGGCCAGCAGGTCGAATTCGAAACGGAGCAGGGACAGAAGGGGCCGCAGGCCGCCAACATCCGTCCGCTCTGATCCACGCCGATGAACGGGTGGTGACCAGGGAATCTTCCCCGGTCACCACCCGTTTCTCTTTCCCCGGATGTGTAATACCAGCGAAGGATCGTCGCGTCGGTGGGCCCGGTAGCCGGTAGCGTCCCTACCGTTCGACCCCGACACGAAGGACCCACGATGAAACGTGTTGCTGCGGTGCTCTTCACCGCGATCCTGGTGCTGGCGGCACTCCCCGCCTCGCCCGCCTCCGCCGATTCGACCCAGATCACGATCGCCACCTTCAACGCCAGCCTGAACCGCGAAGCATCCGGCCAGCTGGTGGACGACCTCTCCACGCCCGACAACCAGCAGGCCCGCGACGTCGCGGAGATCATCCAGCGCACCGACGCCGACATCATCCTCATCAACGAGTTCGACCACACCGACGACGAAGCTGCCGTCGACCTGTTCCGCGAGCACTACCTCGCCGTGTCCCAGAACGGGGCTCCGGCCATCGCCTACCCCTACGCCTGGACGGGTCCCGTGAACACGGGTGTGCCGAGCGGGTTCGATCTGAACCGCGACGGGGAGGTCGGCGGCCCCGACGACGCGCTCGGGTTCGGCTTCTTCCCCGGCCAGTACGGCATGGTCGTGTACTCCAAGTACCCGATCCTCGAGGACCAGGTGCGCACCTTCCAGAACTTCCTGTGGGCCGACATGCCCGGTGCGCTCCTGCCCACCGTGCCCGGCACCGACGAGGGCTGGTACTCGGACGAGGCGCTCGAGGTGATGCCGCTGTCGTCGAAGATCCACGCGGACGTGCCGGTCGACGTCGACGGCACCACGATCCACGTGCTGGCGGCGCACCCCACTCCCCCGTCGTTCGACGGTGAGGAACAGCGCAACATGCGGCGCAACCACGACGAGATCCGCCTGTGGGCGGACTACGTCGAGGGCAACGCCGGCTACCTCTACGACGACGCCGGCTCGACGGGCGGCCTGGACGCCGGTGCGGAGTTCGTGATCGTCGGCGACTACAACGCCGATCCGCACGACGGCGACTCCTGGCCCGGCGCGATCGACCTGCTGCTCGGCTCCTCGAGGGTCGTCGACCCGCTGCCCACCTCGGCGGGCGCCGTCGAAGCCGCTGCGCTCCAGGGCGGCGCCAACGACGACCACGTGGCCGACCACGCGCTCGATACCGCTGACTTCGCCGACGATCCGGCGCCCGGCAACCTGCGCGTCGACTACGTGCTCCCCAGCGTGGGCGCGCTCGAGGTGGCCGACGCCGGCGTGTTCTGGCCGACGACCGACGACGAACTCTTCCGCCTGACCGGCGAGTTCCCGTTCCCGACCTCGGACCACCGGTTGGTGTGGGTGGAGCTGCTGATCGAGGGCGAGCCGGAGCCGTCGCCGACGCCGACACCCACCCCGTCGGCCTCCCCCACCGAGCATCCCGGCGCCTAGCCCGGGCTGCCCGACACCGGGAACTGATCCGCCGCCCGCGCCTGGGTCCCCTCGGGCGCGAGGGATGACACACTGGTCCGATGGCTGATGAGCGGTCGGAGCGGACGCAGGACGACGACCAGCAGCAGACCGGGCACGGGCACTGGCTCCAATGGGGCACATTGCTCCGTACCGGGCTGCTGCTGCTCGTCGTCCTCCTGATGCTGTGGCTCGTGCTCAACGTGCAGGTGCCCTCGCTGGGCGAGGTGCAGGGCTCGGTCGACGAGCTGCGGGACACGATCGGGCAGTTCGGCTGGGCCGCGCTGCCGATCTTCGCCGTCGCCTACGCCGCGGTGGCCGTGACCCCAATCCCGGTGACGGTGATGGCGGTGACTGCCGGCATCCTGTTCGGGACGATCGAGGGCAGCATCGTCTCCGTCGTCGGCGTGCTGATCGGCTGCTGGGGCGCCTACTGGCTCGCCCGGGCGCTGGGCCACGACACCGTGCGACGCCTGCTCGGCCGCCGCTCGGCCAACATCGAGGAGCGGCTGAGCAACCAGGGCTTCGCCACCGTCTTCCTGCTGCGTGTCATGCCAGGTATGCCGTACTGGCCGGTCAACTACGGCAGCGGCGCGTTCGGCGTCGGCCAGCGGGATTTCGTGATCGCCAGCGGGTTGGCCGCGATCCCGGGGCAGATCTCGTTGGTGGCCATCGGGGCGTTCGTCGTCGACCCGTCGCTGTGGACGGGCATCGTCGTCGCAGTGTCGTGGGCGGTGGTCATCGTGATGACGGTGTGGTCCTACAAGAGCCTGCGCGGCACGTCCAAGCGCGAACTCCCGGGCTCCGCCCTGGCGGACGCCGACTGACCGTGGCCCCCATCAGATCTGGTTCTTCAACCGTGTGCGGTTGAAGAACCAGATCTGATCGCTTGTTCGCGGGTGTGTCGGTGGCACATGGCAGGCTGGAGCCGTGACTGATCGAAAGTTCTGGCTGGACGAACCACCCGCGGATCCCTGGGAGCTGCCCCCGGATCCCCTGGACCTGGTCGACGACGCTGCTCCCCCGCCCGCGCCGCAGGTGCCCACCGAGCGACGGGTGTCCCGTGGCGCCGACGGCCTCCGCGACGAGGCACTCGTCGTGCTGCGCGAACTCACCGGCAACCCGTCGGCCGAGTTCCACCCGGGCCAGTTCGAGGCGATCGAGGCCCTCGTCGCCCGGCATGAGCGGGCCCTCGTCGTGCAGCGCACGGGTTGGGGCAAGTCCGCCGTGTACTTCATCTCCGCCCTGCTGCAACGACGGGCGGGCGCGGGCCCGGCGCTGATCGTCTCCCCACTGCTCGCCCTGATGCGCGACCAGGTGGCCGCCGCCGAGCGGGCCGGGGTGCGCGCCGTCGCCATCAACTCGGCCAACGTCACCGAATGGACCGAGATCGAGCGGCTGCTCGCCGAGGATGCCGTCGACGTGCTGTTCGTCTCGCCCGAGCGCCTGGTCAACCCGCGGTTCCGCGACGAGCAGTTGCCCAGCTTGGTGGCCGCGATGGGCCTCCTCGTGATCGACGAGGCGCACTGCATCAGCGACTGGGGGCACGACTTCCGCCCCGACTACCGCCGCATCCGCCACCTGATCGCCGAGCTGCCGCCGACCGTGCCGGTGCTCGCCACCACCGCGACGGCGAACGAGCGCGTCGTCCAGGACGTCGAGGAGCAGATGGGCGCCGGCGGGCACGAGGTGTTCACGCTGCGCGGCCCGCTGGCCCGCACGTCGCTGCGCCTCGGCGTGCTGGATCTGCAGACCACCTGGCGTCGGGTGGCGTGGCTCTCCGAGCACCTCGACGCGCTGCCCGGCAGCGGCATCATCTACTGCCTCACGGTCTCCGCCGCCGACGACACCGCCGCGGCCCTCGCGGGTGCCGGGCACAACGTGCTCCCCTACACCGGCCGCTCCGACCCCGCCGAGCGGCTCGCTGCCGAGGAGGCGTTGAAGAACAACGAGGTGAAAGCCCTGGTCGCCACCTCGGCGCTCGGCATGGGATTCGACAAACCCGACCTCGGCTTCGTCGTGCACCTCGGCGCACCCAGCTCGCCGGTGGCGTACTACCAGCAGGTGGGACGCGCGGGCCGCGCGACGGAGAACGCCGACGTCCTCCTGCTGCCGGGCCCCGAGGACCGCGAGATCTGGCACTATTTCGCCACGAACGCGATGCCGACGCAGGCGCGCGCCGATGCGGTACTGGAGGCGCTCGCAGCGGCCGAGCGCCCGCTCTCGGTGCCCGCGCTCGAGGTGCGGGTGGACCTGAAGCGCGCCCAGCTGGAGCTGCTGCTGAAGGTGCTGGCCGTCGACGGCGCGGTCTCCTACGTGCAGGGCGGTTGGGTCGGCACGGGCGAACCGTGGATCTACGACGCCAAGCGCTACGAGCGGATCGCCGCCGCCCGCGTGCAGGAGCAGGAGGCGATGCTCACCTACGAGGCCGGGGCCAGCTGCCGGATGGAGTTCCTCACCGAGCAGTTGGACGACCCCCACTCGGCCCCGTGCGGACGCTGCGACGTCTGCGCGGAGCCCTGGTACCCGAGCCACGTGACCCTCGAGAAGGCCGAGGCCGCGCAGGCATCCCTGGACCGCGTCGGGGTGCCGCTGCCGCCCCGGGCCATGTGGCCGAGTGGCCTTGACCGTCTGGGCATCGTCGCCGACGGCAAGCCGCTGAAGGGTCGCATCCCCGCAGAGGACCAGACGGCGGAGGGCCGGGCCGTCGCGCGTCTCACGGACCTCGGCTGGGGCGGCACGCTGCGCGACCTGTTCCGCACCGACGAGGACGGGCGCGCCGTCGACGCCGAGGTCCCCCGGTCGCTGGTCGACGCGTGCGTGCGCGTGCTGCAGGCGTGGGACTGGGAGCAGCGCCCCGTGGCGGTGGCGTGGTTGCCGAGTGCGTCCAGGCCGCAGTTGGTGGAGTCGCTGGCGACGGGCATCGCGACGATCGGGCGGCTCCGGCCGCTCGGCCCACTCGACCTGGATCCGTCGGCCGAAGCCCACTCGGGCGCCACGAACTCCGCCTTCCGGGTCCGCGACGTCTGGCACCGGTTCTCGGTGCCCGCGGCCATGCGTGCCGAGCTAGCGTCCCTGGGCGGCCCGGTGCTGCTCGTGGATGACCTCGTCGACTCCCGCTGGACGATGACCGTGGCGGGCAGACTACTGCGCCGTGCGGGTGCCCCGGCGGTCCTGCCCTTCGTGCTCGCGTCGGCGGGGTGATTCGACGCGCGTGTACGTTGGGGAGGAAGGCGCCGCTGGGCCCGAGCCGGAGACCGGTGGCACGATCCCGATTCGTCAGGAGGCGGACATGGCCGAGAACAAGCACGTAGTGATCCTCGGAGGACACGGCAAGGTGGCGCTGCTCGCGGCGCCGAAGTTCAAGCAGGCGGGGTACACCGTCGATGCGCTGATCAGGAATCCCGACCACAGCCTGGCCGTCGAACAGGCCGGGGCCAACGCGGTCGAGCTCGATATCGAGGCGGCGACCGCGGAGCAGATGGCCGACGCATTCAAGGGCGCCGACGCGGTGGTCTTCTCCGCCGGCGCGGGTGGCGGCAACCCGGTACGCACCCACGCCGTCGACTACGAGGCGGCGATCCGCTCCATGGATGCCGCCGAGCGGGCCGGTGTGCAGCGCTACGTCATGGTTTCCTACGCCAGCTCGGAGGTGGACGTCGAGCGTGTCGAGGCGGGGAACAAGTTCTACCCCTACGCCAAGGCGAAGCACGACGCCGACGCCCACCTGGAGAGCACGGGGCTGGACCACACGATCCTCGGGCCCGGGATGCTGACGTTGGAGCCGGCGAGCGGGCGGATCCGGGTGGCCGAGCGCGGCGGATTGATCGACGGCCGCGCGCCGCGCGACAAGGAGGGCGAGACGTCGAGGGACAACGTCGCTGAGGTCATCGTCCACGCGGTCGTGAACAACGCCGGCGTGCGTCGGCGCATCAACTTCTACGACGGCGACACCCCCATCGCCGACGCCATCGGCTAGCGCACGGGGACCGAGCAGGCCACCAGGCCCTGCAGACGCACGACCAGCGCCCAGGTCGTCAGGAGCAGGGCCCCGACGGCGAGCAGCGGCTGGATCGGCGCGAACCAGGTGATGGCGCCCGAGTATCCGAGCGCGAGGAGCGCGATCTTGTTGCACACCGGGCAGCCCACCGCGAACCATGCCAGCACGCCGCCGGCCGTACCGAGTCGGCCGGTGCGGGTCGCTTCTCGCGCCGACGGGCCGGTGACGGCGTCGTCGGATCGGACGAAGGTGGCGATGAGCATGCCGGACATGAGCGAGGTCAGCAACCACACCGGATAGTTCCACCACACCGGCGGGATGTCGCGGCCGAAGACCGGGTTCGGGATGAGTACCGTAGCCACGCCGATGACGAGCGCGACGATCACCGTCGCGATCGTGGCCGTGGCCACCTGGCGGGGTCCCCACGTGCGCAGGCCGCGCAGCGCGAGGCGCCACCGACCGTCCTGCGGAATCGACGGCATCCCCGCCAGAACAGGGGTCGTCGACCCCGGCAGCTTGCTCATCCCTCGTCGGCGGCCTTGGCGGCCTGCTGCTTGGCGACCTCTGCGTGGACTTCCTCCATGTCGAGGCCGCGCACCGCGTCGATGACCTCGTCGAGCTGCTGGCGGTTCAATGCTCCGGGCTGGTTGAACACGAGCACGCCCTCGCGGAATGCCATGAGGGTGGGAATGGACATGATGCCGAAGCCGGACGCCAGCTCCTGCTGGGCCTCCGTGTCGATCTTGCCGAAGACGACGTCGGTGTTCTGCTCGGCGGCCTTCTCGAAGACGGGCGCGAACATGTGGCACGGGCCGCACCAGTCCGCCCAGAAGTCCAGGAACACCATGTCCGATCCGGTGATGGTGCTGTCGAGGTTGTCCTTGGTGATCTCTTGTGTTGCCATGGTGGCGACTCTATACCCCTCAGGGTATCGACTCAAATGCCGTGAATACCCATTGACACGGTGTGCTGCAGGGGCGATGCTTCGACGTCATGATCAGAATCTATGACCAGCCCCAGCTGAACGGATGACCGCTAGCGGCATCGACCGCCCGTGGGCGGTGCGGAGGAGTATTTTAGGGAGATGAACCCCGCTTCCGAAGCGCGACCGCCTCCAGCAGGCTGGCAGCGCGCGCTCGGGCTCGTCGGGCTCGTGGCGCACCTGGTGGTCGGGTACTTGTACCTGGCGGCCGGGCTCGTCGTGCCGGTGCCATGGCTCGTCGTGTTCCTCATCGCCTGGGTCGCGCTGCTCGTGGCGGCTATCTACCTGCTGGGGAGACACCCGCTCTGGGTGCTCGCGGTGCCGGTTCTTGCGCTCGGCATTCTCATCGGCAGCGTCTCGCTCGGCGGGGTCCTGCTGGGGTGGAGCGCTTGACGAGCGGCTAGGTTGGTCGTCGTCGAGAAGGTGGTTGCGGATGAACAAGATGTTGCGCGCGGCAGGCTGGGTGGCGGCGGGCGTCGGGCTCGGCGTCGGTGCGCTCGGCGGGCTCGCCGGTTGGACCCTGAACAGCCCGAGGCGCCCGTGGCCGAACTACACTTTCAGCCCGTTCGAGGTCGGCGCGCGATCGGAGGACGTGACGTTCACTGCGGCGGA
>JAAYZP010000008.1 GCA_012514785.1 Propionibacterium sp.
AGGCCCATCAGGATCCGCTCCATCCCGTAGGTGATCTCGACCGCGGGCGGGTCGAGCACCTGGCCGCCCGCCTGCTGGAAGTAGGTGAACTGGGTGATCTCCTGGCCGTCGAGCCACACCTCCCAGCCCAGGCCCCAGGCGCCGAGGGCGGGGGACTCCCAGTTGTCCTCGACGAAGCGCACGTCGTGGGCGTCGAGGTCGATGCCGAGTGCCTCGAGCGAGCCGAGGTAGAGCTCCTGCGGGTCGCCGGGCTCGGGCTTCAGGATCACCTGGAACTGCGTGTGCGTCTGCAGGCGGTTCGGATTCTCGCCGTAGCGGGAGTCGTCGGGTCTGACGGAGGGCTCGACGTAGGCCACGTCCCACGGCTCGGGGCCGAGGACCCGCAGCACCGTCGCAGGGTTCATCGTGCCGGCACCGACCTCGGTGTTGAACGGCTGCCAGGTCAGGCAGCCCTTCGAGGTCCAGTAGTCGGACAGAGTACGCAGGGCATCTTGCATCGTCAGCACAGCGGGCAGTCTATCTTGACCGGCCCGGGGAAGCAGGTCCGCGAACCTCGGAGGGCCTCAGATCGCTCCGCGCATGATCGCCGGGATGAAGTCGAGTTCCTCGAGCCGTCGGATCACGGCCACCACGAGGGGGCCGGAGGTCAGGCAGAGACGGTAGGCCCGCGGCGAGTCCGGCATCTTCTCCAGCAGTCGTCGTTCCAGCAGTCGCCGGATCGCTTGGCTCCTCGTGGCGGCGGAGCCGGGTAAAGCGTCGCTGAGGTCGCCGGCGCGCACGATACCTCTCGCCCCTGTTTCGCGAAGGGCGGCGGCTTCCGGCGCGCTCACGAGCGCGGACTGCAGCAGGGCTTCCACGCTCGGCCGGATGATCTCGTCCAGGACGAAAGCGGCCTCTCCGAGGGACTTCATCCGGGACAAGTCTTGTTTGAGTCCCACGAGCACGTATGCGCACCAGTCGAGAAGCCCCCGGTCGTCGTCGCTGTCCGCAGCGGCAAGGGCGTCGTAATACCGCTCGCGGTCCGCACCGAAGACGGCTGTGGGGTTGATCGCCCTCACGCTCATGGTGTTTGTGAACCCCTGGCTGACCAGGCTGGCGTAGGTGAGTAGGCGGGCGACACGCCCATTCCCGTTCGTGAAGGGGTGAATCCACAGGAATCGATGGTGGGCGATAGCAGTGGCGATCAGGTCATGGCTGCTCGGTCTGGGTTCATTGATGAAGTCGACCAGTTCAGTCATGAGTGCCGGGACGAGTTCCGGCCCGGGAGGGTCAAGGGCGGCTCCCGCGATGGCGACGGCTCTCCTGCGGTACGTACCCGGTGTGCGGTCTCCTTCGGCGCGAAGCCCCTCGACGACGATTCTGTGCATTTCTCTGAGGAATGACTGTGTCATTGGTTGGCCGACGACAAGCTGGGCGTCGATGAACTGGGAGGCCTGCTCAAGGTTGATGACCTCCTGGACCGACTCCGAGTACCGTCCATCGCCCGACGCGGCCTTCTCCTTCACGACGTCGAGCACCGTGGTCCGGTTGCCCTCGATGCGAGCGCTGGTCATGCTCGTCACGAGCTGGAGCACCTCGCGAATCTGGCGCAAGAGTTCGGGATCCGTGTCGCTGAGGGCGAGGTCTCCCCGTAGGCGCTCCAGCTCGAACACTGCCTCCATGAGGGGGGAGTCGAACGAGAACGAAGGAATCCGTGGTTGCATGCAAGTATTTTATGCCGTGGTGGGCCAACATTTAACAGGTTTCTCCATTGTCGCTTGTCAGGCCATAGAAAAAGTCGAAAGTGCAGGGCCTGCATTTAATCTGGCTGGCTTCGTCGATTAAACGTTGGCGTACAACAAGGTGTCACCCACCGTAGTCGGACACAGTACGTAGGGCATCTTGCGTCGTCAGCACGGCGGGCAGGCTCTCTTGACCGGCCGGCATGCCTCGGAGCGCCCGTGCGAACGCTGTCCCGTCCGTTCGGACGAAGAGTGGGGAGAGCGATAACAAGAGCGTTATCATCGGTGCATGGATGCGAAGGTGTACGCGGATGAGCTGCGATTTCGTCGCGCGGCGGCGGGAGTCACCCAGCGCGAGCTCGCGGACGCATCTGGCGTGAAGCAGCCACTCATCGCGGCCATCGAGCGCGGCATCCGCCAGCCATCGGATGCTGTCCGCACTGCCCTCGATACGGCGCTCCAGGTGCGTCCCTCTCGCCTGCTTGGCGCAGCCCGTGAAGCAGTGCTGGCGGCAGTGCACGCTGTCGGAGGCACAGACGTCCGCGTTGTCGGCTCGGTCGCCCGCGGGACCGACTCCCCGGGATCGGACCTTGACCTCATCGTCACGTTTCCGGCCGGCGCGGACATCGTGACCCTCCTGACGCTGGAGGAGACGCTTTCAGAATTGCTTACAGTTCCGGTAGACGTGGTTTCCGCTGAAAGCTCGGGCCGCGTCATGGAACGGGCCCTGGCGGAGGCAATTCCGCTGTGACCGACGACCGGATCCAACGGCGGCTGTCTGATCTCGCACGCTTCGGGGAGGAGGCCGCGCACGTAGTGAGCAAGGGGCGAGCCGCATATCTCGCCGACGACCTCGACGGCGCCTTGCTGCGCAATGCCGCGGAGCGGATCCTGATCAAGGTGGCCACCGTCGCGGAGAAGCTGCCCGACGATTTCAGAGCGCAGCACCCGGAGGCCGACTGGATCGGCCTGACTCGGATGCGCAACCTCGTCGCCCATCACTACGACAAGGTCAACGACGACCTCATCTGGCGGGCGTTGAGTGTGCGCATCGTCGAACTCGTCGCGACACTCGAAAGGCACTGAATGGACAAGCAAACACGTCTCTCACAGCTGGCGAAGGCCGTGATGGAGCGCGGTGTGATCGATCTCGACGATGTCGTCCGCGAGTTCGGGATCTCGCCGGCAACCGCGCGCCGCGACCTCAACTCGCTCGCCGACCAGCAACTCGTCGTCCGCACCCGCGGCGGAGCCCGCGCGCACGCCCGCTCCGGCGACGTGCCGCTGCGGTTCCGGACCTCGCGCAACCCGGGGCAGAAGCACGCGATCGCGCTCGAGGCGGCCACGATGGTGACCCCGGGGATGGTCGTCGGGCTCACCGGCGGGACGACCACCACCGCGATCGCGCACGAGATCGCCATCCGCGCCGCCGCGGACGAGGCCTACCTGGAGACGCCGGTCACCGTCGTCACCAACGCGGTCAACATCGCTAACGACCTCACCATCCGCCCGCAGGTCCGCGTGGTGATGACCGGCGGGGCCGCCAGCACGAGCTCCTTCGAACTCGTCGGACCGCTCGCCATGCTCATCCTGCCGTCGATCCGGATGGACCTGTACTTCCTCGGCGTCAACGCCGTCGACTTCGACTCCGGCGGCTTCTACACGCACGTCGAGGACGAGGCCGCGATCAACGCGGCAATGGTGCAGGCCGCGGCCAGGACGATCGTCCCCGCGGACTCCAGCAAGCTGGGGGGCGCAGCGTTCGCGCGGATCTGCGGGTTCGACGACGTCGACGGCATCATCGTCGACGCCGGCGCTGGCGCCGACCAGCTCGCCCAGCTCCGCGCCCTCGTCCCGGTGACGGTGGCGTCCCGATAGTGTCCGAAATATCCCCCGCAACGCCTCTTGGGGGCCCTTTTGCGGCCCCAAGCGCGTTGCGGGGGATATTTCGGACACTCGCAGCGGCAGAGCATCGATCGACTTCCGTTGGGCTGATCGAAACTGGCTGTTAACATGGGAAGTGGTCACTACCAATCACCGGGGAGGCGGCAATGCAACCAGTCACTTTCGGCACCGGAGGATGGCGCGAGATCATCGCCGATGGCTTCACGCGCTACAACGTGCGAAGGATCGCCCAGGCCCTCGCCGACCGCATGGCGGGGGAAGGCGTTGTCGAGGAGGGCGTCGTCGTCGGCTACGACCGCCGCTTCCTGTCCGCTGAGGCCGCGTGGTGGGCCGTCGAGGTGCTGGCGGGCAACGGCGTGCCGGTCACCATCGTCGACCGCCCCGTCCCCACACCCATGATCATGTGGACCGTGCGCAACAAGGAGACCCCCTACGGGCTCTGCGTCACCGCATCCCACAACCCCGCCCTCTACAACGGCCTCAAGCTCTTCACCCGCGGCGGCCGCGACGCCGACGTCGAGGTCACCGACAGCTTCACCGGGCAGATCAACGGGCTGACCGGCGGCGACGTCCGCGCGCTGGAGCCCGAGGAGGCCAGGCAGTCCGACCTGGTCACGGTCCAGACCTCCATCAACTGGTATCTCGACTCCATCATGGACACCCTCGACCTCGACCTGATCCGGCACCGCCACCTGCACATCGTGGTGGACCCGATGTTCGGCGTCGCGCAGACCTCCATGCAGACCATCCTCATGACCGCCCGCTGCCAGGTGGACGTCATCAACCAGCGGCACGACCCGCTGTTCGGCGGGCGCGTGCCCTCGCCCACGGCCGGCACCCTCGACATGCTGCGATCCGCCGTCGTCGAACGCGGCGCCGACCTCGGCATCGCCACCGACGGCGACGCCGACCGCCTCGGCATCATCGACGACACCGGCCGCTTCCTGCACGCCAACGAGATCCTCGTGCTGCTCTACCACTACCTGATCACCAAGAAGGGCTGGAGCGGGCCGGCGGTGCGCAACATGTCCACCACCCACCTGCTCGACCGCGTCGCCGAGGCCCACGGCGAGCAGTGCTACGAGGTGCCCGTCGGGTTCAAGTACGTGTCCGCGAAGATGGCCGAGACCGACGCCGTGATCGGCGGGGAGTCCTCCGGCGGCCTCACCGTCCGCGGCCACATCCCCGGCAAGGACGGCATCTACGCCGGCTCCCTGCTCGTGGAGATGGTGGCCGCCAGCGACAAGCCGCTCAGCGAGCTGTACCAGGACCTCATCGACGAGTACGGCCGCCTCGTCATGGTGGAGCAGTCCTACCGCATGACCCCGAGGCGTCGAGCCGAGCTCGAGGAGGGTATCTTCGGGGCGCGCGAGCTCCCGGAGTTCGCCGTCGAGGTGGAGCTCGTCGCCTGGGTGGACGGCTGCAAGGTGTACTTCGATGGCGGCGGCTGGATCACGATCCGCTTCTCCGGCACCGAGCCGGTGCTCCGGGTGTTCTGCGAGATGCCCGACGAAGCCCAGGCGCAGGCGGTCATCGACCGCGTCGCCGAGACCTACGGACTGGAATGAACCCTTGACCAACACGGACACACGCAAGGTGGTCATCCTCGCGCGCGGACTCGGCACGCGCATGCGCAGGGAGTCGGCCGACGCCGACATGACCGACGAGCAGCGTCGCGCCGCCGACGCCGGGATGAAGGCGATGATCCCGGTGGGCCGCCCGTTCCTCGACCACTGCCTCTCCGCCTACGCCGACGCCGGCTATTCCGAGGCCTGCCTCGTCATCGGCCCCGAGCACGACGCCGTCCGCGACTACTACGACGGCCTCCAAACCAGCCGCATCCGGATCACGACGGCCATCCAGCCCGAGCCGCTCGGCACCGCCGACGCCGTGCTCGCCGCCGGGGAGTTCGTCGCAGGCGAGCGCTTCGCGATGGTCAACGGCGACAACTACTATCCGGCCGACGTCATGTTCGCCGTCCGCCAGGCTGAGGGCCACGTCAGTGCCGGCTTCGACCGGGCTGCGCTCGTGGCCGGCAGCAACATCCCCGCCGAGCGCGTCCGGGCGTTCGCCCTGCTCGTCACCGACGACGACGGCACGCTCCAGCAGATCGTCGAGAAGCCCAGCGAGGAGCAGTTCGTCCGCCTCGGCGCCGACGCCCGCATCAGCATGAACTGCTTCGGCTTCGACGCATCCGTATTCGACGCCGCCCGTCGGGTGCTGCCCTCCGCCCGCGGCGAGCTAGAGATCGTCGACGCCGTCCGCGGCCTCGTCGACGGCGGCGAGCCGGTACGCGTGCTGCCGGTGGAGGCCGGCGTGCTGGACATGTCGAATCGCGACGACGTCGCCGCCGTCGCCGACCGGCTCGAGGAAAGCCCGGTGCACCTGTGACCGCGGCCTGGTTCGTCCCCGGACGGATCGAGGTATTCGGCACCCACACGGACTACGCCGGCGGCAACTCACTGGTGGCTGCGGTCGACCACGGGCTCACCGTCCGGGTGCGCCCCGGCGGCGGCGGGCGATTCACCGCCACCAGCGACCAGGGCGAGCCGGTCGAACTCGATCCCACCCGCCCCGCCGACCTCGCGCCCGGCCACTGGGGACGCTACGTCCACACCGTCCTCAGGCGCCTGACCGACGACTTCGGCCCCCTCCGGCCCGCCCGGATCACGATCGAGTCGAACCTGCCGCTCGCCTCCGGTATGAGCAGCTCCTCGGCGCTGCTCGTCGGTGTCGCGCTGGCGCTCATCGACGTGGGCGGCCTCCGCGACACGGACGCGTGGCGGCAGGCGATCACCGACGAGCTCGACCTGCCGGCCTACCTGGCCAGCGTCGAGAACGGCAGCGGGTTCAAGCAGCTGACCGGCGGCACCGGTGTCGGCACCAACGGCGGCTCGCACGACCACACCGCGATCCTCCGCGGCGTCGAGGGCCACCTGCTGCACCTCAACTTCAACCCGATGCGCCAGGTCGCCTCGGTGCCCGTGCCGGAGGGCTGGCAGTTCGTTGTCGCCACCAGCGGCGTGCTGGCCGAGAAGACCGGTGCCGTGCTGGCGGACTACAACCGCTGCGCCGCGGAGGCCCGCGAGATCGTCGCCCGCTCCGGGCTCGACGCGCCCAACCTCGCCGCCGTGATCGACGCGCTCGGCACCGGCGACGTGCGCGCCCTCGTCGCCGACTCGGAGCCGCTCGCGCGTCGACTCGGGCACTTCCTGCTGGAGTCGGACCTCGTCGTGCCGGCTGCGATCGGCGCTCTCGAGCGGGCCGACCACGGGGAGTTCGGCGAGATCGCGGCCCGTTCGCAGGCCGCCGCAGAGACGCTGCTGCGCAACCAGATCCCCGAGACCTCCGGGCTCGTCGCCTCGGCCACCTCGATGGGGGCCTGGGCGGCGGCGTCGTTCGGTGCCGGCTTCGGGGGCTCCGTCTGGGCGTTGGTGCCGGCCGCGGATGCCGACCGCTTCGCGGGCGAGTGGATGGCTGACTACGCCCGACGCTTCCCCGACGCGGGCAGCCGCGCGCTCGCCGTCGCCACCACCCCGTCGCGCGCCGCCCGGCGGCTGGAGCAGGGCTAGGCTGGATCGATGCAGGATGCGGCGCTGACCTCGACGTTGCAGCGGACCGACCGGACCCGGCCACGACGTCGCGCCTTCGGCACTAGGGTGGGGACATGGGAGTGGCTAAGGACGTCGTCGTATTCTCGGGGTCTGCGCACGAAGCGCTGGCCGACGAGATCTGCAAACATCTTCGCGTGAAGCGCAGCGGGGTCAAGATCTCGCGGTTCTCCAACGACTGCCTGCAAGCGCAACTGCTCGCCAACGTGCGACAGCGCGATGTCTACATCATCCAGCCGCTCGTCCCGCCCACGCAGGAGCACCTGATGGAGCTCCTACTCATGATCCAAGCCGCCCGCGGTGCCTCCGCCGGGCAGATCAGCGCCGTGATGCCGCACTTCGCCTACGCGCGATCCGACAAGAAGGACGCCTCACGGATCTCCCTCGGTGGCCGCCTGGTGGCCGACCTGCTCGTGACCGCCGGCGCCGACCGCGTGCTCACCATGGCGCTGCACGCACCCCAGGTGCACGGCTTCTTCTCGGTCCCGGTGGACCACCTCACCGCGCTCGGCGTCATCGCCGACTACTACCGCAGCCGCGACCTCACCAACCACGTCGTCGTCTCACCCGACCTCGGCAACGCCAAGGAGGCCACCCAGCTCTCGCGCCTGCTGAACCTCCCCGTCGCTGCCGGGTCCAAGGTGCGCCTCGGCGACGACAAGGTCGTCGTCGACTCCATCGTCGGCGACGTGCGCGGTATGCACGCGATCGTGCTCGACGACGAGATCGCCACGGGTGGGTCGATCCTCGAGATCGTCAACCGGCTGGCCGACTACGGCGCCGTGAGCGCCTCGGTCGCGACGACGCACGGCCTGTTCACCGGCAAGGCGGTCGAGAAGCTGACGAACTGCGACGGCATCTCCGAGATCGTGGCGACGAACACGGTCCCGGCCCCGCAGAACTTCCCGAAGCTGACCTCGCTGTCGGTCGCCAGCCTCTTCGCGGAGGCGATCCACCGCATCCATGGTGGCAAGTCGGTCTCCAAGCTCTTCAACAACGTCGACCCGCAGTACGCGCCCCCGCCGCCGGTCACCGAAGGGCTCTTCTAGCGGCGGGCCTGGCTGCCAGAGCTAGGACACGTGTGGTTGCTGCGCGATCCACTGCTGGATGACGGCGGTGTCCTCGTTACCCAGATCGGCCGCAGTGAGCCCTTGGAAGGCTTCCAGCAGCCGATCCCCCATCAACGTCGCCGTACGGGTTGCGTCCGCCTCGCTGAGGTAGGCCTCCAGGTCCTTGATCCATAGCCAGGCTGCGCCGGAAACCGAGTAATCCTTCGCAGCGTAGCGAGGCCCCTTGTCGTCCATGATCTTCGACCCCGCGTAGCCGCCCGACAGCAGGTCGAAGAGCTGTCCCACATCCAAGCCTGCTCGTTCCGCCACGACTGAGGCCTCGGCGATCGAGGCGATGGTTGCTGCACAGATCAACTGGTTGCATGCCTTGGCCACCTGCCCGGCGCCGAGCGGCCCCAGGTGCACGGGGCGGCCAAGCCGCTGGAGCAGCGGCATCACGATCTCCACGTCCTCGTCGGCGCCGCCGACCATCAGTGACAGGGTGCCCGCCTTCGCCCCGACCTCACCTCCGGACACCGGTGCGTCCACCACACGAATGTTCGGGTTGGCTGCGGTGGCGTCCCCGGCGATGTCGCGCACTGCCTGCGCCGAGACGGTGGACGAGATCACCAGCACCAAGGGG
>JAAYZP010000091.1 GCA_012514785.1 Propionibacterium sp.
CCTACCAGCAGGAACCCAGTGGAAAAGCCGAGCAGACCGGCGGGCTCCCCACGCCCTCACCCCGACAACGGCCTTCCACTGCTCGGACTGGCCTGCTCAACCAGCTAATCGGTGGATCGAGGCTAAGAACCCGTTTATAGGTGCGTGGTTCGCATTTGAGCCGAATGCCGCCACCGATGACGAAGACGCCAGGCTCTTCGCGTTCGCGACCACCGCGCCCCTCCCAGCCGACGGCGATCTGCAGGACGCGCAGATCGGCATGGATGGCGAGTGGGGCGGCTATCTTCCCCCATGGCATAGCTGGGTAGATACCCCGATGCGTCAAGGCACTGACTGGGGGACGGGCTCTAGGAGGAGGCTGTGGGTGCCGAGTGCCTACGACGCACGCATCGCTGCACAGAACGCCGCGTTCCTCCTGGACGGGGTCCCACTCCCCGCCGGAAAGCTAGCCAGCTACTTCCCCAGCCCAAGTGGGTATTGGAGCCGCGCTGACATGTTGGCCGCTGGCTCGGTCTACTTGAAGACGGCCGACCCGATGCGGAAGCAGCGGCCGAACAAGTTCAACATCGCTCCCGTCTTCACGTTCAGGATCGCTGCGGCTTCCAAGCGGGAGATCAGCGATATTCTGACGAGGAGGTTCGGCTACACAACCTCTTACATCTACCCGGATGTGGCGAAGCTCGCCGAGCATGTACGAGGCATGGACCTACCTGGTCTGGATGACTCTTCTTCGGCGATCTAGCCGTCCAGCGCGAAATCGCGTTGCCGCGTCCTCAAACGAGTCACGGCCGATTCTCGGCAAGACCGTGAACTCGCCCATCGGCAAGACAGAGCTCGACCAGCGGCATGAGCGGAACTTCGGGCCCCGCGGATTCTGCCCATGAGCAGGTTCGAAGTTCAAGCGGGGCACTGATCGACGCAAGAGAAACACGACTCGCAGGCGGTGTCGATCTAGGCCCTGCCCATTCGTCTACTGTGTGAACACGTCACACGGGCGTGCTCGACTGACCACAAGGAGTCGATCATGAAATACGTACTGCTGCTGATGGGCAACCACGACGGACCGCGTTGCGGGGAGGACGAGGCGCCCGGCGTCGAGGACTTCGTCGCCTATGATCGCGAACTCCAGGAGGCCGGCGTCCTGGCGGGCGGGTTCGCGCTGACGGACCCGGAAGACGCCACCACGGTGATGCTGGACGGCCGCGGTTCGGAGCCGATCATCACCGCCGGCCCGTACGCGGAGAGCCGGGAGTTCGTCGGGGGCACGTTCATCCTCGACGTCGCCGACCTCGACGAGGCGCTGCGCTGGGCCGCGAAATGCCCGGGCGCGCTCGACGGCCGCGTCGAGGTCCGGGCGCTCCTGGACCTGTGACTTCCGACGACGTGCTCGCCCGGGTGCACCGGGAGGAACACACGCGATTGCTCGCCACCCTGGTGCGGCGCTTCAGCGACCTCGACCTCGCCGAGGACGCCGCCCAGGAGGCGATGGAGGCGGCCGTCGTCGCCTGGGCCGAGCGGGGCGTACCCCGCCAGCCGCTGGCCTGGCTCATCACCACCGCCCGTCGCAAGGCTCTCGACCGCATCCGCCGCGACGCGGGCCTCGCCCAGCGGCTGGCGCGACTCCACGTCGAGCAGGATCGGGTGGCTCCAGCCGCGGAGGATCTCGCGCTCGACGCCGACGAGTTGCCCGACGAGCGGCTCGCGATGCTGATGGGCTGCTGCCACCCGGCGCTCGCGCCGGCGGACCGGGTCGCGCTGATGCTGCGCTTCGTGGGCGGCCTCAGCACCGCCGAGGTGGCGCAGGCGCTGCTCGTGCCGGTGCCCACGCTCCAGGCCCGGATCACCCGTGCCAAGAAGCGCATCGCCACCAACCGCATCCCGCTGACGGTGCCCGACGACCCGGCCGAGCGCGAGCGTCGGCTGCCGCTCGTGCTGACCGCCATCTCCCTGGTGTTCACCGAGGGCTACGACGCCACCGGCGGCGAGCACCCGCAGCGCGCCGAGCTCACCGCCGAGGCCATCCGGCTCGCCCGGATCACCGAGCGACTGCTGCCCGACAGCGCCGAGGCGACCGGCCTGCTCGCGCTCTTGCTGCTCACCGAGTCCCGCGCTGCGGCCCGCGTCGACGACGGCGTCCCGGTCCCGCTGGAGGACCAGGACCGCGGCGCGTGGGACCGGAGGTTGATCGTCGAGGGCATCCGGCTGGCGGAGCGGGCGGCCGCGATGCCGGACGCTGGGAGGTTCGCGATCCAGGCGGCGATCGCGGCGGTACACGCAGAGTCGGCGACGTTCGTCGGCACCGACTGGCGCCAAATCGTCGCCCTCTACGACCTCCTCCTCGCACTCGGCGAGGACCCTGTGGTCCGGATGAATCGGGCGATCGCCGTCGGCCGAGCCGACGACCCCGCCACCGGCCTCGAGCTGCTGCGGGCGCTGGCGGATGAGCCCGAGTTGGCCCGCCACCACCCCTACCACGTCGCGCTCGCCCTCTTCCACGCCGAAGTGGACGACGACGAAGCCGCCGCGGCCGCATGGCGCCGAGCCCTCACGCTCGCGGACAACTCGGGCCATCGTCGGTTCATCCAGGCCCGCCTCGCTCCCCGCGGCTGACGCTCCCCCACCCGGGGTTGCACCGATCGCGTGTTTCACTGGAGTGATCCCCCACAGGAGGTCCCCATGTCCAAGCAGCGAGCAGCCTCGTACATCAAGTCCGCGATCGCGGTGACCGCCACCGCCGTCGCCGGCTCGGTCGCCACCGACCCCTCGACCGCCTGGTACAAGAAGCTCGACAAGCCCTCGTGGCAGCCGCCGAGTTGGGCGTTCCCCGTCGCGTGGACGGCGCTCTACGCGAGCATCGCGCTCGCCTCCGGCAAGGTGCTCGCCGACGCGAAGGAGGACGACGACGTCGTCCAGCGCGGGCAGTACAAGCGGGCGTTGGCGCTCAACCTCGCCCTGAACGCGGGCTGGAGCTACACGTTCTTCAAGGCGCAGAAGCTGGGTCCGGCGGCGATTGTCGCTGCGGCGCTGGCCGCCAGCTCTTCCGATCTCGCGAAGCGCGCGGGCCGCTCGAACCGCAAACTCGGTTGGCTGCTCACGCCGTACGCGATGTGGACGTCGTTCGCCACGGCGCTCTCCACCGAGATCTGGAAGCGCAACCGCGACTGAACTCCTCCGCGACGGCGCGCGGCCCTTCGACGGTCGCTGGGATCTGGTCCCTGCCTAAGTCGGGGTGGTTTCGACCTTCCCGGAGCTCCTTCGTCGCGCCGGGAGCTCAACCAGCAAGCGGTCTCGGAGTGCCGGGCACCTGTGGTGTGAACCGCCTTCCTCCCCATGAAGCCGCGCAGCTGAGGTGCGAGCGAAACGAGCGTCGAAGGGGCGGGAACTTCATTCCTTGCCACCCGTTGCTCGGTACCGCGGCAGCAATCGTTTGCTATGAGAACGGTTGGCGAGTTTTGCAGTTTCTTCCGGGCGAGGCAGTCCCGGCTGCCCGGACGAGCCTGGCTGCACCCGATAGTGGTTGAGTTCCTTTCTCGCGCCGGGGGTTCCCTTCGCGGCGCCGACGATGCACGATGGAGTATGAGCGATCCCCAGGAGAAGCTGTCCCCCGAACAGATCGACGACGCCGGCCTGACCGGCTGGAGCCGCGACGGCGACACCATCCGCGCGCACTTCGCCACCGGTGACTTCGCGACCGGGCTGCGCCTGGTCGACCTCGTCGGCGACTCCGCGGAGGCCGCCAATCACCACCCCGACATCCTGCTCACCTACCCGGAGGTGAGCATCACGTTGTCTAGCCACGACGTCGGCGGCATCACGAGCCGCGACGTCGACCTCGCGCGCACCATCAACGAGCACGCCGCGTCCCTGGGCGTGCCGCCGGGTCAGTAGCCGACTCTCCAGTCCTCGAGGATGCCCCGCGCGTAGGCGGCCTGCCCGAGGTGGACGGTCGCGTCGTCGATGATGCTGACGATCCTGACGCCGCGGCTCGTCGGCGGATCCCAGTCGCGATCCACGATCGCGTCCAGGCCGGGGCCGCTGAGCTGCCGGATGTAGGCGCTGAGCGAGCGCACGACCGCCCCGAGGTATTCGCGCAGCGCTTCGGGATCCTTGACCTCCAGCGACGCGACGGCTTCTCTGTCGTCTCCGAAACCGAAGGAGTCGGGGCCGCGGTCGACGCCGAGCTTCTCCGCCCAGTCGCCGGTGACCCACACCTGGTCCTCGTGGTTGAGGTCGGTCAGCTGGAAGTCCATCTGCCGGGCCGCATGCCAGATGAGCCACGCGATGGAGTTGCCACGGTCGGACGGCAGCGCGTGCAGCGTTTCGTTCGAGATCCCCTCCAGCACCACCTCGGCGGTATCCAGCGGGCGACGGGCGGCGTCGGTGAGCAGTTGACGGTGGTCCATCATTGGTCCTTTCGACGTACTGTCTCCGAACTCTACGTTGCCACCGAAGTACGACGACCCGTAGTCCACGGGAACGGCCCCGGCGACGATCGTCGCCGGGGCCGAAGGCTCGTGGTCGGGGTGGATCAGAGACCGGTGCTGGGCAGGCCTGGGCTGACCGGCTCGCGGTCGTCCCCGTCCTCAGCACCGTCGCGGTCGTCCTCGTCGTCACGGTCGTCGTCGACGCCGCCGTCGGTGAACGCGCCGGCGAAGTCGAGCAGCACCTCCTGGGTGAAGAACTTCCTGAGCTCCGCGGACGGCAGGTCCTGCGCCTCGTAGCCGTTGCCGTACAGGTCGACGGCGCCGGTGTCGAGCAGCACGCGGATGGCGGTGCCGTCGGCCAGCGAGCTCACCAGGTAGGCGCCCTCGTAGGAGCCGTCGACGCCGTCGAGACCCAGCGGGGTGTCGCTCGGCACCGGGGCGGAGTCGAGGTCCCAGTCCCAGCC
>JAAYZP010000092.1 GCA_012514785.1 Propionibacterium sp.
ACCGGAGATCAGCGGCGAGGGCCAGGTCTGGGCGAGCGACTGGAGCCGCACCGAGCCTCGGGCCGCGTCCGGATCGTCGTGGTCGCTGGCCGTCAGCACACCCGCGAGATCCACGACACCCCCGGGCGCCGGGGGAGGGGTGCCCGATTCGACGACACCGCGCACCACGGCGACGTGCCGACCGTCCTCCATCCGGAACGCCGTCACAACCCGCGGCTCCGACGTCCCGACGACCTCCTCGTAGTCGGGCAGGTAGCTGCCCTCGGCGGTCACGACCCTGCCGTAGATGTCGTCGATCGTGCCGTCGGGTTGGACGTGCTCCGCCAGCTGCACCGTCGGCATGGCGGCACGCTCGGCCGCGACGTCCTGCATGGACATCTGGAAGCGGTTCATCTGCCACAGCCCCAGGACCAGCATCACGATCGCCACCAGGATGCCGGCGAGGATCGCCAGCGTCTGCTTCAGCCGGAGGTTCATCGGACGAGGTCGATCAGCTTGCCGAACACCTCACCGACCGAGCGCCCCCCGGCCTCGAAGGCCAGGGGCGACAAGGACGTTTCCGTCATGCCCGGCGCGACGTTGCCCTCGAAGAACACCGGCTCGCCCTCGGGGGTGACGATCATGTCGGATCGCGACAGGTGCCGCAGCCCCAGCGCGCGGTGCGCCCGGACGGCGACCTCCCCGGCCCGGGCGAGCACGTCGTCGGGGAGTTCGGCCGGCGTCACGAAGCGGGTGGCGCCGGCGGTGTAGCGGGCCTCGAAGTCGTAGATGCCCGAGGCGGGCCGGATCTCCACCGGCGGCAGCGCGACGGGGCCGTCGCCGTCGTCGAGGACCGTCACCGAGACCTCCGTGCCCTCGATGAACTCCTCGATCACGGCCACCTTGCCGTAGGCGTAGGCCTCGACGAGGGCCTGGGGCATGTCGTCGGCGTGGTTGATGCGCGTCACGCCCAGCGCGGAGCCGGAGCGGGACGGCTTCACCATGAGCGGGAAGCCCAGCTGCTGGCCGAGGCCCTCCATGATGGCGGGGGCGCCGAGCTCGCGGAAGATGTCGTGGGGGAGTGCGACCTGGCGGGGCGTGCGGACCCCGGCGGCCTGCACCACGGGTGTGGCGATGGACTTGTCGAACGTCATCCGGGAGGCAGCACCCGTCGAGCCGACGAACGGCACCCCGACGATCTCCAGCACGTCGCGCAGCGCGCCGTCCTCGCCGAGCCCCCCGTGCAGCATCGGCACGACGACGGCGCCCGGCTGCGTCTCCAGCAGCGGCAGCAGCTCCGGCGAGACGTCGGTCTCGATCACCTCGTGCCCAGCCTCCCGGAGCGCGACGGTGACCCGCCGGCCCGAGCGCAGCGATACGTCTCGCTCGTGGCTGAGACCACCGGCGATCACGATGACGGTCATGAATAACTCCTTGTCAGGCGAGGTCAGGGTTGACGCGGGGGCCACCGATGCGCGAGGGTCGCCTGGTCGCCGTCCCGAAGATCTCCTGCACCTCGAGCTCGCTGCGGATCACCGAGGCGAGACGGCGCACGCCCTCCCGGATGCGGTCCGCGGGCGGGAAGCAGTACGACAGCCGCAGGTTGTTCGAGCCGGCGCCGTCGGCGTAGAAGGCGTTGCCGGGGACGTAGGCGACGCGCGCGTTCACCCCGCGCGGCAGCATCGCCTGCGAGTCCAGGCCATCCGGCATGGTCAGCCAGACGAAAAACCCGCCCGTGGGCCGGGTCCAGGTGACGCCGTCGGGCATCCGCTCGGAGAGCTCCTCGAGCATCGCGTCGCGGCGCTCCCGGTACATGTCCCGGTAGGTGACGATCTGCCCCCGCCAGTCGTAGCGCTCCAGGTAGTCGGCGATCGCGAACTGCGAGAACACCGGCGGGCACAGCGTGGCCGACTCCTGCGCCAGCACGAGCTTCTCGCGCACGGCGTGCGGAGCGAGCACCCAACCCACGCGGAAACCGGGGGCGAAGATCTTCGAGAAGCTGCCCAGGTAGATGACGTCGGCGTCGTCGGCGCGCATCGCGGGCTGCGGATCACCCTCCAGCGTCAGGAGCCCGTACGGGTTGTCCTCCACCACCATCACGCCGCCCTGGTTGCAGGCGGCGAGCACCTCGCGGCGGCGCTCGGGCGGCTGGGTGAGGCCGGAGGGGTTGTTGAAGTTCGGGATCGTGTACAGGAACTTGACGCGCTTGCCCTGCCCCTTCAACCGACGGATGGTCTCCCGCAGCGCGACCGGGTCGATGCCGTGCTCGTCGGAGGGGACGTGCACCACCTCGGTCTGGTAGCTGAGGAAGGTGCCGATCGCGCCGACGTAGCTGGGGGATTCGGCGAGGATCACGTCGCCGGGGTTGCAGAAGACGCGGGTGACGAGGTCGAGGCCCTGCTGCGATCCGGCGGTGATCACGATGTCGTCGGGGTGGGCGGAGATGCCCTCCAGGGCCATCACGTCGAGGATCGCCTCGCGGATCGGCAGCTCGCCCTGCCCGGAGCCGTACTGCATGACGCGGGCCCCGTGGTCGCGGATCAGCCGCGACACGTTCTCGGCGATCGCGTCCAGGCCGAGGTCCTCGATGTTGGGCATGCCGCCCGCCAGCGACACGATCTCGGGGCGGTTGGCGACGGCGAACAGTGCACGTACCGCGGATACCCGCATGCCGTTGGTGCGATCTGCGTAGCTGTCGACGAACCGGTCCAACCGGGTGTCGTGTCGGGGAGTGTTCATTGCTGGCACTCTACTGGAGTCTCCTAGGACGGGAGCTGTTGGAGCAGGGTGGTCAGGGTGTTGGGATCGACGTCGGTGAGCGCGACGAGCAGCTGCCCCGTCTCCTCGATCTGCCGTCCGCAGGCCGCGTACTCCGTGTCGGCGGAGCGGCCACACACCGTCGCCGCGGACGGTTCGGGGGAGGCGTCGTCGGCCTCCGGCGCGGCCTGCAACTCCTGGATGCCGGCGTTCGTGAGGAACTCCTCCAGGTCGGCCTCGGGGCGGGAGAGCACGAGCAGCACCCGGTTGGTGCCGTCGGTGTAGGTGGCGCGCACGACGTCCTTGCCGACGTCGGCCGCCGTCGAGGGGGCGGAGGTCTCGCTGACCTGGAACTCCCCGATGCTCTCGGGGGCGACGAGCGGAGCCGCGGGCTCCTCGGGCGGCGCCGACGGGCCGTCGTCGGCCAGCCAGCGCCCGAGCAGGAACGCCCCGGCCACCAACAGCACGGCCACCAGCACGACGATGATGGTGACCGGCGTCGGGACGGGGGGCTTGGCTGCTGGTTGGTCGGACATCAGGCCAGCTCGTCGATGACCTTCTTGAGCGCGTTCTTCGTCTTGCCGCCCGTGAGCGACTTCTCGACGCGCCCGTCGACGATGAACTGCAGCGTCGGCAGGCTCATGACGCCCTGCTGCGCGGCCAGCCCCGGCTGGTCGTTCGTGTCGACCTTGACGAACTTCACGTTCTCGTACTCGCCGTTCAGCTCCTCGAGGATCGGGGCGATCTGCTTGCACGGCGCGCACCAGTCGGCCCAGTAGTCGACGACGACGAGCCCGGGGGTGCCGAGCACCTCGTCGGTGAACGTGGATTCGGTAACAGCGGTGATGCTCATGGTTCTCCTAGTGCGGGGGTGTCAGTCGTTCAGTGCGGCCAGGTACTTCTCGGCGTCCAGCGCGGCCTCGCAGCCGGTGCCGGCGGCCGTGATGGCCTGGCGGTAGCGGTGGTCGACGAGGTCGCCGCAGGCGAAGACGCCGGGCACGCTCGTCGCGGTGGTCTCCGTCTCGACCAGCACGTACCCGTTGGGGTCCAGCTTGACCTGGTCGCGGATGATCTCCGAGCGGGGGTCGTGGCCGATGGCGACGAACACGCCCGAGACGTCCAGGTCGCGCTGCTCGCCGGTGACGGTGTCGGTCAACGTCAGCGACTCGACGGAGTTCTCGCCGTTGATCGAATCGACGGTGGAGTTCCAGGCGAAGTCGATCTTCGGGTCGTTGACGGCGCGTTCGGCCATGATGTGGGA
>JAAYZP010000093.1 GCA_012514785.1 Propionibacterium sp.
CTCGAACACGAAGAACGGCACGCCCTGCACGCCGATCTGGCGGCCATGCGCGATGTCCTGGTCGATCAGCTGGTCCAGCTCCTCGGAGGCGATCGCCTCGCGCGACTCCACCTCGCCCACGCCCGCGGCCACGCCGAGCGCGACGAGGGTGTCGTCGTCGCCGATGTTCTTGCCGTCGATGAAGTGCCCCTCCAGGAGGGACTCCTTCAGCGCGTCGGTGCGGGTGCCCTCGTCGACGGCGTCGGCGCGCTTCGCGGCCTGCAGGAGGCGGTGGGCCTTGCGGGAGTTGGCGACGACGACCGCGTCCCAGTCGTACTCCAGCCCCTCCCCTGCGGCCTGCTCCTTCACGTGCCCCAGCATCTGGTGCACCTGCTCCGCGGGCATGCCCTTGGCCTGCGAGAGGTAGTCGGCCTCGGTGCGCGGGTCGTGGTCGGGCAGCGTCGGATCCAGCTGGTAGCTGCGCCACCGCACGTTCACCGAGTCCTTGTGCTCGAAGCCGTCGAGCGCCTTCTCGAAGCGCCGCTTGCCGATGTAACACCAGGGACAGGCGATGTCCGACCAGATTTCTACGTCAATGCTCATACCTACAACAATGCCCGGCGCGCACAAAACATTCCCGGCCACGCTCCAATAGACTGGGCGGGTGACGTTCAAGCTGTATGACTCCGCCACCCGCCAGGTGCGTGACTTCGTGCCCCTCGAAGCGGGGCGCGTCTCCATCTACCACTGCGGGCTGACGGTCCAGGCGTCTCCCCACCTCGGCCACATCCGCAAGGAGGTCGTGTTCGACGTCCTGCGCCGCTGGCTGACCCACTCCGGCTACCAGGTGCGCGTCGTCGCCAACATCACCGACATCGACGACAAGATCCTCAGTAAGGCCGCCGAGCGGGGCGTGGAGTGGTTCGAGCACGCCTACGAGTTCGAGCGCGAGCTGCACGACGCCTACGCGTCACTGGGCTGCCAGCCGCCGAGCTACGAGCCGCGCGCCACCGGCCACATCCCGGAGATGATCGAGCTCATCGAGGAGCTCGTCGCCCGCGGGCACGCCTACGCCGCCGCCGACGATTCCGGCGACGTGTACTTCGACGTCCGCTCCTGGCCCGACTACGGCGCCCTCAGCGGGCAGAAGGTCGACGAGATGGCCGCGGCCGAGGACGCCGATCCGCGCGGCAAGCGCGACCCCCGCGACTTCGCCCTCTGGAAGGGCCACAAACAGGGCGAGCCGTTGACGGCGTCGTGGCCCTCCCCCTGGGGGCGCGGCCGCCCGGGCTGGCACATCGAGTGCTCCGCCATGGCCGGCAAGTACCTGGGCGATCAGTTCGACATCCACGGCGGCGGCCTCGACCTGCGCTTCCCCCACCACGAGAACGAGCTCGCCCAGTCGCGCGCGGCGGGCCGCGAATTCGCCAACTTCTGGATGCACAACGCCTGGGTCACCATGGCCGGCGAGAAGATGAGCAAGTCGCTCGGCAACACCGCGCAGGTCACCGAGATCACCAAGGCCTACGACCCACGCGCCGTGCGCTACTTCCTGCTCGCCCCGCACTACCGCTCGAAGATCGAGTTCCGGCCGAACGCGCACGAGGATTCCGACGACGACGCCCGCGGCTCGATGGGCGAGGCCGAGAAGGCGATCGAACGCATCGACTCCTTCCTCGACCGGGCGCTCGAGGTAGTCGGGGACGACTTCCACGACGCCCCCGGACCGCTGCCGTTCACGGACGAGTTCGCCCGCGCGATGGACGACGACCTCGGCACCCCGCAGGCCGTCGCCGTCCTGTTCGACGCCATCCGCGCCGGCAACCAGTCACTGAAGTCGGGCGACAAGGATGCCGTGCGCGCGATCCTCCACTCCGTCACCACCATGCTCGACGTCTTCGGCCTCAACCCCGCCGCCCCCGAGTGGGCCGACTCCGCAGCCGCCGACGACGACCTCACCCCCGTCGTCGACAAGCTCGTCGCCGCCCTGCTCGGCCAGCGGGCCGAGGCCCGCGCCAACAAGGACTGGGCCGCCGCCGATGCGATCCGCGACACCCTGGCCGACGCCGGCCTCACGATCACCGACACCCCCGACGGCGCGAAATGGAGCACCAACTGATGGCAGGCAACTCATCCAGGCGGGGCGCGGGCAGCCGCGGCAAGGGCAAGACCGCCGGCTCCGGCGGGCGCGTCCGCAAGGGCCTCGCCGGCCGTGGCCCGACGCCGAAGGCCGAGGACCGCACGTACCACCAGGCCTACCGCACCAAGCAGGCCGCGGAGCGACGCCAGGCGGGCCAGCCCAAGCGCTCGCCGCGCGGGAAGGCGGGCGCCGACTGGGTCGTCGGACGCAACCCGGTCTACGAGGCCATGGTGGCCGGCATGCCCGTCAAGCAGGTCTACCTCGCCGAGGGCGCGGAGCGTGACGACCGCCTGCGCGACATCCTGAAGTTCGCCGCAGAGCAGTCGGTTCCGCTGCTGCAGGTGCCGCGCGGTGAGCTCGACCGCGTCACCGGCGGGCTGGTCCACCAGGGCGTCGCGCTCCAGTTGCCGAGCTACGACTACGCGGTCCCCGAGGACCTCTTCGCCGACGGTATCGACACCAACGCGGTCATCGTCGCCTGCGACGGCATCACCGACCCCCGCAACCTGGGCGCGATCATCCGCTCGGCCGCGGCGTTCGGCGCATCCGGCGTGCTCATCCACGAGCGCCGCTCCGCGTCGATGACGGCGGCGGCCTGGAAGACGTCGGCCGGGGCCGCGGCGAGGATCCCCGTCGCGATGGCCGGCAACCTCAACCGCGCCCTCGAGCAGGCGTCGAAGATGGGCTACACCGTCGTCGGGCTGGAGGGCGAGTCCGACATCACGATCGGCGCCACCCCGGGCGCCGACGGGCCGCTGATCATCGTGGTCGGCTCCGAGGACGAGGGTCTCTCGCGCCTGACCCGCGAGCGGTGCGACGCGTTGGTCTCGATCCCGATCACCTCCGAGGTCGAGTCGCTCAACGCCTCCGTCGCCGCGTCGATCGCGCTCTACGAGGCCAGCCTCCAGCGGCAGCCCACCGACTGAGCACGGGCACGACCCGTCGAGGTGCTCCTTCGTCGCTCTCAGGAACCATGCCGGTGGATCGGGTGACCGTTTTCGGGGGGCTCAATGCACTTCCACCCCCGATTAGCGACCCGAACGCCGTTCAGACCCCCGAAAACGGTCACGTCCGTCACGGGAGCGGTCCCCTAGACGAAGCGGTCGGGCCCGTCGCGGTAGACCACCTCGAACTGCAGCGGCTTCGCGCCACTGGAGAAGTTGGCCGTCACGCCCTGGATCTCGGCGTAGTCCACCACCATGCGCCCGTTGGCGTTGAACGTCAGCGACGCCGAGCGGTCCCGCCCGGTGACCTCGAAGGTGGGGATCACGTCGGCCTCCTGCCGCAGCACCGACTCGGTGGTGATCGTCTGCGGCGTGATCAGCGGCATCGCCTCGCCCGCCACCGAGCGGTAGGTGAACGATCCCGGGAGGTCGAGCTCGATGTTGGCCGCCACCACCTCGAACTCGATGCGCGCGTTCATCGGCACCGTCAGCCACTGGCGGTCCTGCGAGGCCCACCCGTGCACGGGGTTCCACGGCGCCAGGAACGCGTTGGCGGGCTCGTAGCCGATCCGGAACAGCCCCGTCTGCGCCTCGATACCCGCGGGCGGCGACGTCGTGAACTCCCGCTCGAAGACCCCACCGGCCGGCGTGAAACCCACCATCTGGCGGTCGCGGAAGCCCGCGTTGGAGGTCCAGGCGTCGTCGACGGCGGGCACCCCCTGCAGCAGGTCCACCTTGACCGTCTTGCCCTCGTCGGTCACCTCCAACATGCAGGTGCCGTCCACGGGCACGCACGCGACGATGAACTCCCACCTCACGCCGTAGCTGCCGCGCGCGAAGCCGCCGAACATGTTGCGCAGCGGCAGCGCGGTGCCGTCGGCGTTCAGCACCACCGCGACGGGGTGGTCCGAGTCCTCCGGGAACGCCGGCTGCCCCGCCTGCGCCGTGAACCCGACGAACGTGTACCCGTCCGGGGCGCGCAGCGGGCTCACCCGCTCCACACGCTGCGCGACGTCGTAGTCGAGCGTCGACCCGACGTAGATCGCGCCGATCCGGCCGTCGAGGTGCGGGGTGGCGAACACGAGCCCCGACGGGGCCGCGCCCGCGACGTCGACGTGGCGGCCGTCGGTGGAGCGGGCGAAGAACGACGACTCCACCACCACCTCCGGCGGGATCGCGTCGACGCTCTCCTCCGGGGAGCGGAACTCTTCCGGCGTGAAGTCCACCGGCCCGCTGCATGCGGCCAGCATCGGCGCCCCCATGAGGGCCAGAGCTGCACGTCGCGAGATGATCACGGGGGCAAGGGTAGTGACCAAAGCGGTCATCGCGTTGGTCGTTCGCCGCGGAGCGGACTAAATTGGGCCCCAGCCCAACTTCCTAAGGAGCTTTCGTGAGCGACCTCAACGCCGTTTCCACCGCGTACCAGACGCTGCTCAGCGCAATCGAGCAGGTCGAGCCGCGGATCGCGGCCGCCACCCGCCAGGAACTCACCGACCAGCGCGCATCGCTGAAGCTGATCGCCAGTGAGAACTACGCCAGCCTCCCCGTGCTCGCGACGATGGGTACCTGGATGAGCGACAAGTACGCCGAGGGTACGGTGGGTCGCCGCTTCTACGCCGGCTGCCAGAACGTCGACACCGTCGAGGCCGTCGCGGCCGAACACGCCCGCGAGCTCTTCGGCGCCGAGTACGCCTACGTGCAGCCCCACTCCGGGATCGACGCCAACCTCACCGCCTACTGGGCGGTGCTGGCCCACGAGATCGAGACCCCGGCGCTCGCCGAGCACGGCGTGCGCAGCGTCAACGACCTCTCCGAATCCGACTGGGAGGTGCTGCGCAAGAAGTTCGGCGACCAGCGCCTCATGGGCATGAGCCTCGACGCCGGCGGCCACCTCACGCACGGCTTCCGCCCGAACGTGTCCGGCAAGATGTTCCATCAGCGCGCCTACGGCACCGACCCCGAGACGCAGCTCCTCGACTACGACGCCATCGCGGAGCAGGCGCGCGATTTCAAGCCGCTGATCCTCGTCGCCGGCTACTCCGCCTACCCGCGCCGCATCAACTTCGCCAAGATGCGCGAGATCGCCGACGAGATCGGCGCCGTCTTCATGGTGGACATGGCGCACTTCGCCGGCCTCGTGGCTGGCAAGGTGTTCACCGGCGACGAGGACCCGATCCCGCACGCTGACGTCATCATGACCACCACCCACAAGTCGCTACGCGGCCCGCGGGGAGGCATGATCCTCGCGACGGAGAAGTACGCGGCCGACATCGACCGCGGCTGCCCGCTCGTGCTCGGCGGCCCCCTCGGGCACGTCATGGCCGCCAAGGCCGTCGCGCTGGCCGAGGCCCGCACGCAGGAGTTCCGCGACTATGCCCACGCCGTCGTCGACAACGCCCGCGCGCTCGCCGAGGGTCTGAAGTCCCGCGGCGTGCGGCTCGTCACCGACGGCACGGACAACCACATCGTCCTGATGGACGTGCGCGACTTCAACGTCACCGGCCGCCAGGCCGAGGCCGCGCTGTTGGATGCCGGCATCGTGACGAACCGCAACTCCGTGCCGAACGACCCCAACGGCGCCTGGTACACCACCGGCGTGCGCCTCGGCACCCCGGCGCTCACGTCGCGCGGCTTCTCCACCTCCGACATGGACGCCGTGGCCGACATGATCGCGGGCGTGCTGAAGGCCACCAAGCCCACGACGACGTCGAAGGGCGAGCCGAGCAAGGCGAAGTACGAGCTCACCGACGACGCCCGCCAGCACTCGCTGAACGAGGCCGAGCGTCTGCTCGACCTCCACCCGCTGTACCCGGGCTTCGAGATCTGAGCCGCCGGTAGCGCGACGATGGGGCCCGGAC
>JAAYZP010000094.1 GCA_012514785.1 Propionibacterium sp.
CTGACGACCTACGGAGCCGCGGGCTGAGCGTCGTCGTGCTCGAAGCACGGGACCGCGTCGGCGGTCGACTCGAGAACGCCACCCTCGCGGACGGCAGCTATCTCGAGCTGGGTGGCCAGTGGATCGGTCCCGGGTTCGACGTCCTCCTGGAGCTGGCGCAGCGCTACGGCCTGGAGACCGTCGGTGTGCCATCGCCCGGCGGTAATTTCATCGTCCGCGCCCAGGGTCACGCCGTCGAGGTCCCCGGGGAGGATCACGCGCCGAGCCTGAACCCGTTCGAGGTCGCCGACCTCGGTCAGGGACTGCTGCGGCTCCGTCGCCTCGCGGAACGCTTCCGCAGCGACGCCGTGTGGGCGTCGGCCAACCACGTCTGGCTCGGCCAGAGCCTGCAGCGCTGGTCCCAGACCAACATCCGCACGAAGAAGGCCCAGGAGCGTTTCCGGGACGTGTACCGGGCGGCATTCGGGGACCTCACGGAGGAGACCACGCTGCAGCACGGGCTCCAGTCCGTCGCAGCCGGCCCCGACCTCGAGACGATGCTGGCCACCAACGGCAAGCTGCAGCAACTGCGGATCAAGGGTGGCGCCTACGAGCTGACCGCCGCGTTGGCGAAGGACCTTGGCGACATCGTCCGCCTCGATGCGGTGGTGCAGCGCGTCCAGCACGACGCCGACGAGGCGACCGTGGTGCTCGCCGACGGCGAGGAGGTCCGCGCCCGCTACGTCCTGTCGACGTTGCCCCCACGGCTCGCCACCCGGCTGGAGCACGACCCCCCGCTGCCCGCCTGGCGCGCGGAGGCGGCGGACAAGGTCAGCCCGGGCAACGTCATCAAGGCACACCTGCTCTTCGACACCCCCTTCTGGCGCGAACGCGGCCTCTCCGGCCAGTCCAGCGCCGACGAGGGCGCAGTGCGCGTCACCTTCGACACCACGCCGGATGACGCGAGCGGCGGACACCTGATGGGATTCTTCGCCGGGTCGGAAGCCGACTCGCTGTCCAAGCGCACCGTCGCGATTCGCGAGCGGGCCTTCACCGAGTCGGTGAAGCAGTCCTTCGGCGAGATCCCCAAGCCGGTGGCGTACATCGAGCGCGACTGGGCCTCGGAGGAATTCTCCGGCGGCTGCCACGGCGCGCACTTCACCCCCGGCATCTGGACCACCGTCGGGCCCGGCCTGGCGGAGCCGGAGGGCGTCCTGCACTGGGCCGGCGCGGAGTACGCGACGAAGTTCAACGGATACATGGAAGGTGCGGTCCGGTCTGGGCTGAGCGCTGCTGCTGCAGTAGCCTCGCAGAGTGCCTGACCGACCACTCGCCCGCCTGCGCCTCGTCGCGCAGGGACTCGCGACGCGCCCGTACGCGTCATCGCTGGAGGCCGTGACGGCGTTCGGGGCGATGCAGGGGCAGGACCTACCCGGCGCGCTCGCCTCGGCTGCGCTGCGCACCGCCTCCGGCGACATCGACGACGTCCTCGCCGCCCTGGACGACCGCACCATCGTGCGCGGCTACCCGATGCGCGGCACCGTGTTCCTCGCCCCCGCCGCGGACCTGCGTTGGATCACCGAGCTGTGCGCGGGCCCGTCGCTCAGGGCGGCGGCTGCGCGTCGGGCCAAGAACCACGACTTCTCGGACGCCGACATCGAGCGCGCCCACGGCGCCGTCGCGCCGCGGGCGGCCGGCGAGGGGATCAGCCGGGCCGAATACCAGCGGATCCTCACGGACATCGGCATCGATCCCGCAGGGGGACGCGGCTACCACATCCTGTTCGTCCTGATCGCCGACGGGCGCCTCGCCTACGGGCCCTGGAACGGTGTGGACCAGCAGATCGTGCTCGCGGCGGAAGCCTTGGGGCCGGGAGTCGCGGACCGGTTCGGCGGCGACGACGTCGCGGCCACCGCCGAGTTGGCGAGCCGCTACTTCCGCACCCGAGGGCCCGCGACGATCCCCGACTTCGCGTGGTGGAGCAAGCTACCGCTGGGGTCGATCCGCAGGGCCGTCCCGCTGTTGGCGGACGACGTCGTGCACCTGGGCGACGAGACGTACGCCGCGGCGGGCGTCGTCGACGCGCTGGAGGTGGCCCTCGCCGAGGTGCGCCACCCGCTCATCCTGCCCGGGTTCGACGAATACATCCTCGGCTACCGCGACCGGTTGTTCGCGATGGACGATGCGACGCACGACGCGCTGGTGCCCGGCAACAACGGCGTATTCCGGAAGTCCGTGGTCGTCGACGGCGTGGTCCGGGGCTTCTGGACACGCGCCGGGCGCCCGGACAGGCGCACCCTGGAAGTCACGGAGACGGCGGGCGTGCCGAAGGCCGCATGGCCGGGCGTGCGGCGTCGGTTCCGGGAGTACCCGTTCGTCGCGCCCTAGACCTCGCGCCGGGTCAGGGGCGCTCGATGCGCGCGAGCCGCACGGAGTCGAAGGCGCCCGGGTCGGCGAGCTGCTCCCATGCGCCCTCGACGTCGAAGACCACGAACATCGACGTCGGGAAGTGGCGGGCGACGTCGTCGGCCTCGGCGTGCGAACCGGCGTCGCGGGCGAGTTCCATCGCCATTCCCGGTATCGACGGCGCATGGCCGATGATCAGCAGAGTCTGGACATCTTCGGGCACCTCAGCGATGCGCTGGGCGATCTCCTCGACGTCCTGGTGGTAGATGGTGTCCAGGTACTCGACCGGGATATCCAGGCCGAGCGCGTCGAAGGTTTGGCGCGTGCGCGCGGCTGTGGAGACGAGTGCGTGGTCGACGTCGTAGTCGGCCAGCAGCTCACCGACCCGGGCAGCATCGCCCCGGCCGCGCTCCAGCAGTTCGCGCGCATGATCCCCCTGGGGGTGGGCGCCCTCGGTCTTCGAGTGGCGCATCAAGATCAGCAGCATGGCTCTCAGCCTACGGTTTGAGCGCGACGAATAGGTCGCGTTTGATGGAAGAGTCCACGCGGTGGGCGAACCCCTCGGAGGCGGGCCAGGGGGTGAGCCCGGCGCGCTCGCAGATGGCTGCCAGGTCGTCGCGGGCGATCCCGAAGGTGTTCCAGCTCAGCCCGAGGGCCCCGCCGTGCTTCAACTGGCCCGCCCAGACGGGGATGGCGTCGGCCAGCAGTTTGGCGGGCGAGCGGTCCTTCTCGCCGCCGGCGGTGGCGCCGTGGGCGACGCCGTAGGGCGCGTCGGTGACTACGGCGTCGAAGCGCTTCTTGCCGAACAGTGCGGCCGAACGCGTCGCATCCCCCGTGAACACCGTGGCCTGGTTGTCGTTCACGCGGAGGTCGAAGCGGCGCCCGACCGCGCGGCCGTTGCGCTTGACCGCCGTGACGTCGGCGGTGTGCTTCATGCGCTTGCGGCGGAAGTACGTCTTGTAGAACGCCGACATGGCCTCGAACGCCTTCTCGTCGAGCTCGACACCGTAGGCGTCGTGGCCCAGGCGCAGGGCCGTGGAGATCGTGGTGCCCCGCCCGGCCAGCGGGTCGAGGATCTGGCGGTTGCCGTCGGGTTCGCGGGTGATGGCGGCCAGCGTCACGCCGAGCAGGAGCTGCGTGAACTGCTCGTTGGTCTTGCCCTGGTACCGCGGGATGGTGACGATGTCGTCGTCGAGCGCGAACACCCCGGGCAGTTCCACCGGGCGCAGGAGTTCGTCGTCGCGTTCGAAGAGCGCGAAGCAGGCGGACTGGCGCGCGATCGTCGGGAGGGCTTCGGGGTCGGCATCGAAGGCGAGGTAGTCGACGCCGGCCAGCTGGACGGCCTCCACCTCCGTGGCGTCCGGCCAGGTGGCGCGGAGCTCGGCGGTGGCGAGTTCGCCCGTCGCGCCGGCGTAGACGCGGTTGGAGGATGGCGCGAGCAGCATCACGTACGAAGGCATGGGGAGAACCTTAGGGCATCGCGGGCATACGATGCCCGCCCACTATGATGGACTCATGAAGATTCTTGTGCCCAATTCATTCGAACTCTCCCTCGACCTTGACGCCGAGGTGGTGGAGTACGACATCCGCGCAGACATCCCGGCCGAACATGCCGATGCCGACGTGCTGGTGGTTTGGGGCAACCAGAACGACCAGCTGGCCAGCGCGGCCAAGACGCTGACGCAGGTGCGTCTCGTCCAGACCCTGATGGCTGGCGCCGACGCCGTCGTGAACGCGGGCTTCCGCGACGAGGCGATCCTCGCGTCCGGTGTCGGCATGCACGACAAGACGGTCGCCGAGCACGCCCTCGCGCTGACCCTCGCGCTCGTGCGCAAGCTGCCGACGCTGCACCAGGCCAAGGCGGACCACCGCTGGGCGTGGGAGATCAGCGGCCGCCAGCCGCTCAACACCAAGCCCGTCACCACCCTGATCGGCACCGACGTCCTGCTGTGGGGCTTCGGCTCGATCGCGAAGTCCCTCGCGCCCCTGCTCACGTCGCTCGGCGCCAACGTCAAGGGCGCGGCCCGCAGCGCGGGTGAGCGCGACGGCTACGAGGTCGTCGCCGAGGACTCGCTCGCCGACGAGCTGGCGAAGACCGACATCCTGGTCATGATCCTCCCCGACACCCCGGCCACGGAGAAGGCCCTGGATGCGGAGAAGCTGGCCCAGCTGCCCGACCACGCCTTCGTCGTCAACGTCGGCCGAGGCCGCACCGTCGACGAGGAGGCCTTCGTGAAGGCGCTCACCGACGGAGTGATCGCGGGCGCCGCCGTCGACGTCACCGCCGTCGAGCCGCTGCCGGAGGACTCCCCGATGTGGGACGCGCCGAACCTCATCATCAGCCCGCACGCTGCCGGCGGTCGTCCGATCGGTGCCGACGCGCTGGTGACGGAGCAGGTCCGCGCGCTCGAGGCCGGCACCGAGCTGCGCAACGTCGCCGCCCGCAGCTGATCGCCTGGGTGATGCTTAAGAGGTGTTGAAACCACCGATTCGGTGGTTTCAACACCTCTTAAGCGTTTGACCGTGGGCCAGCGCTCAGTCGGCGGCGAGCGCGACGACAACCGGCACCCGGGTTGCCGTCCTCGCCGGCAACACCGACGCAACGAGCCCGGCCACCAGCGCGATCACCGCGCAGCCCAGCATGACCCACCAGTCGATGCCGACGGTGAAGTCCAGCGTCCCGCCCAGCAGGATCGCGGACCCGGCGAGCCCGGTCAGCACCCCCAGCAGGATGCCGATCACGGCCCCGGCGACGGCGATCAGCACGGCCTCGACGGCCAACATCTGGCGCACCTGCGGGCTGGTCACGCCGATCGCCCGCAGCACGCCGTGCTCGCGCCGTCGCTCGATCACCGACAGCGACAGGGTGTTCGCCACGCCGACGAGGGCGATCACCACCGCCACGGCCAGCAGCCCGATCAGGACCGCCAGCAGGGCGTCGATGATCTGGTCGAACATGGCCCGCATCTCGATCGGTGCCTCCACGTACGGCGCCATCTCCCCGGAGAGGTCGCTCATCGCCTGTCGGAGGTCGCCCACCACCTCGTCGGCGCGGTCGTCGTCGACGTCGGCGAGGATCATCATCGCGGGCGGGGGGTCGCCCAGTTCGAGGTCGGCCGGCGCGATGAGGAACGTCACAGGCAGGTCGCGTACGCGTGCGACCGGCACCGTCTGGACGTCGCCGTCGAGTGCCAGGTCGACCTCGGCCGGGGCCCCGAGGCGCTCGAAGGACTGGTCGTCCATCGCGAGGTGCCCGCCGGGTACCTCGAACGGGCGGCTGTTCACCGCGGCCCCGAGCGCGACCGGATCGGCGACGAAAACGTGTTCGAACTCGGCCACGGCACCGGCTGACCGGATGGTCACCATGGCTTCGCCCGCCGCCGCGCTGGCGATCACGCCCGGCACCTGCTCGACCGCCGCGATCTCCTCGTCGGTCAACCCCGAACCCACCGTCGCCGCTACGGCGACGTCCGCGGGGAACGAGGAATCCAGCGTGCTGCTGAGCGTGGCGCGCGCCGTCGCGGCGCCGGTGGCCATCATCACCACGAGCCCCACCCCGATCACGAGCGCCGACGTCGTGGCCGCGGTGC
>JAAYZP010000009.1 GCA_012514785.1 Propionibacterium sp.
CAAGCCGGTGTTGCCAACGGTGACGGGCGCATGGTGCGCGGCAGGGTCCGCAGCATGGGCGGACACATCCACCCCATCCACCGTGCCCCCGACGGCGATGTTCCCCAGCACGTTCAGGCCCGTGAACACCCCGGCACCAGGGACGTTGGACCCGATCGACACTCCGTCGATAGTGCCCCCGGTGATGGCCACGTTGCCCGCCACGGGCGTCTCGACCATCCGTTGCGTCACGATGTTCCCAGTGGCCGCCGCCGTGCGCCGGGAGTCCCGAATGGCGCCCACCACCATCCCGGCATCCGTCTCCGGCAGCCGATCGACGGTGGCCACCTCGAGCCCCACCAGGCGCACCCCGTCGGCGTCCACCCTGGCCCGCGTGCCGAGGATGTACAGATCGTCGTCGATACTCACCGCGTGGTAGCCGTCCACATACTCGTGGTAGCTTACGCGGATCGTCTGCCCCGGCCCCAGCGTCACCGGCGCACCGGCCACCTCCAGGGAATAGAACTCCTGCGCCGTGCCGTGCGTGCGCAGGTATTCCAGCGCCCGATCGAACACCGCATCGGCCACCATTGCCGGGTGCTCGTACCACGAATCTGACTGCTGGCTCTGGATGTCCGTCCAGCGCGGCGCCGCCTCGATGCGCCCGTAGGCCGCCGCGCCGGCGTCGTGCTGCAGGTAGCCGTCCGCCGTCGAGAGGGTGTAGCCCGCCGGCGCCGCCCGCGTCGTGAGGTGCAGCGTGATGCCGTCGTTCGATGTGGGGTAGACCCGCGTCACCGTCTCCGAGGTATCCTCGGTGCGCTTGAGAGACGTAACCAAACAGGTGCCCGTAGCCGGCTCCGCCCCGGCGATGCCCTGAACGGCGCGCAGCCCCGAGTCCTCAAAGGCATCCAGCCACTCGATCGCGCGGCCCGTGCCGAGGATGAAATGCTCGCGCACCGGCGTGCCGCCTACGTCCTGGCCGCCCTGCTCGGAGAGCGCCCGGAGCGCTGCGAGCACGCTCTCTCCCGCCAGCTCCAGGTACTTGGCCGAGGTCGTCTCCGGGTAGCCGGTGCGCGTCCAGGTGTCCGGCGCGTAGGCCATGATCTGGTTCACGCCGTCCTGGGTCGGCACATCGGCGTAGACCGCCGCCTCGCGGAGCACAAACTCGTCAGTAGCCTCGCCGGGGCTCACCGCCATGCGCACCCAGAACCACGACCCCGCCTGTTCGGTGGGCTCCACCCGCGTCCAGTCGGCCGGGCGGGTGAACGTGATGTTTCCCGTCTGGCGCATGGTGGCATAGTGGCCCATCTCGAGGGCGCTCGTGCCATCCACCAAATCGGGGACGTTGCTCCACCCATCGCCGTTGAAATACTGGACGATCAGCGTGGTCTCGGCGCGGTTCGTCTCCAGGTACACATCGGAGATGGTGGCCCGCACGTAATCGAACCGCGCGTCACACCCGACGTACAGCCATTCGATGTTCGGGTCGCCCTCATTCCAGAGGGTGAGCGCCTCCCCGCCTGAGTCCACAATGGCGTCGTGGGCCTCGGGCAGATCCACGTCGAACGTCGTGCCGTAGCGGTTGGAGATCCAGCGCACCGAGCCGGTCCACTGGCCCGTATCGACGTTCTCCGTGAGGTAGGTGAGGGCCTGCTCGCAGACCGTGAGGCTGGGGATCGTGCGGTTGGCCAGCTCCGCCAGGAGGTCCGGGCCGCTCACGCGCAGCATGGTCGGCGCGTCGGGGCTTACTTCCACCTTGGCAATGACCCCGGCGCCTATCTCGGTGGCCACCCCGTCCACTGCCTCGTAGCAGTGCACTACCCGCCGCTGGGCCAGGAGCGCCGCCTGGGGGTCGGAGGCCGGCATGGAAAAGTAAAACTCGCCGGCCGCGTCGAGCTTGGCCGCCTGCGTCCAGTTCGTCGCCGTGATGATCGGCCCGGAGCCGTAACGCGTCCCGGCCGCGTTCGTTACATCAATCCACATGAGCATCCTTAGGCATACGCGTCATGAAATTCTAGCTTACACGTCGAGGTCGCGCCGCCGCCCGTTCGCGTCACATAGATCGTGTTCACGCCCGGCGCCAGACGCAGCCACTCGGTGACTGCATGGCCGCTCCTCCGGCTCAGGTGTTCATAGTCGCCCGTGCCGTCGTTTTCCACCGTCCACTGGGCGCAGTCTATCACCAGCGACTCCCCCGCCGCGATGCTGCCCGTGTACTGGATCTTGGAGATGTGGCCTGCCGTGCGGTTCTCGATCACCAACGCCGTGATCGCCGAGGTCTGCGCCGTCACCGTCACGGTCACATCCCGGCACACGATGTTCCCGGCGTTTGTGATGTTGGCGGACACAATGCCCACGCCCAGCGTGATTTCGTCGTCGTGGTCGGCCCCCTGCCAGCACTCCCCGAGGAGCTGGAACACCAGGTTCACCGGCTGCTCGATCGGGTGCCCGCCGTAGCGCATCGCCGATATCTGCTTGAGGCGCGCCTCCCGAGTCCGCGTGCCGCCGCCGGCCAGCCCCAAGGTCAGCGTGCCCCGTACCCCCCGCTTGGCCCGCAGGCCATCCCACGTCGTTTGCACATCCGAGGCCGACGCCCCCACGATGCGGCAGTGCGCCTGGACGATGCGTGGCAGTGCGGTGGCCACCTCATCGCCCCCCGCGTCGTAGGGCGGCGCGTTGGGCAGATCGACCAGCTGCAGCAGGGAATCGTCCGTGCCCAGGTCCTGCGAGATGTCGTCGGTGGGCAGCGTCGTGCCGTCGAACGTGATGTACGAATAGACCGCCATTAGCGTAACCCCTCAGCCTGGGCCGCACGCCGCACGCCGATTTCCACCGCCCCGGCCACGGCGCGCGGGTCGCCGCCTGGAGCATTGACGATGATGCTGCCCGGCCCGAATTGCAGCACTGTACCCCCCATATCGCGGCTCTCCGTCGCCGTGTGGATCCTGGAGCCCCGG
>JAAYZP010000095.1 GCA_012514785.1 Propionibacterium sp.
CTTCGGCATCAGCTTCGTCGGGTTCGAGACGCTGATGGCCGGCGTCTACCCGGCGCTCGGCTTCCTCGGCCTGCTGCTCGCTGCGGTGATGGCCGTCGGCTACCTGCGGGAGTGGCCCAACATCGACGCCGAATCCACCCGTCGCGTCGCGATCCGGGCCCTGTTCACCCGCCGGATGCACCCGGCGCAGACGTACACGCGCTCGGATGCGGAGGAGCTGGCCCAGCTCGTCGAGGAGTCGCCGATGACGGCGCGCGACATGCGTGAGGCCGTGACCGAGGAGGTCCTCGACGAGCTCACCGCCGACGACACCGTCGACTTCGAGCGCGACGACGACACCCCCGTCGAGCCGCTCACCGCCGAGGAGATCGCGGCGCTCCCCGACGAGGACCCCGACGAACCCGGCCGCGCCGACCGCTGAACCGGATTCCGGGTTCGCGCTTGCCGGGTAGCCCAATGCACTAGCATCGCCGCCACTTGACGTTTCAACGAGGAGTCGACATGCCCCTGGACAACCCCTTCTACACCGCCGAGATCCACGGCGACTACGAGATGCATTCGATCGGCCGGTTCGAGCTCGAGGACGGCGGGGTGATCCCGAATCTCGAGCTCGCCGTCGCCACCTACGGCACGCTCAACGAGGACAAGTCCAACGCCATCCTGATCCCCACGTTCTTCTCCGGCACCCACCAGCTGTGGCACATGGCCTACATCGGCGAGGGCCGCGCGCTCGATCCGAACAAGTACTTCATCATCGTGATCAACCAGATCGGCAACGGTCTGTCCACCTCCCCGCACACCACCGACGACGCGTCCATCGCGATGTCGAGGTTCCCGGACGTGCGCATCGGCGACGACGTGCGCGCGCAGGAGCAGCTGCTGCGCGAGAAGTTCGGCATCGAGGAGCTGTTCGCCGTCGTGGGCGCGTCGATGGGCGCGCAGCAGACCCTCGAGTGGGCCGTCCGGTTCCCCGACAAGGTGAAGCGGGCCGCCCCGATCGCGGGCACCGCGCAGAACACCCCGCACGACTTCCTGTTCACCCAGACACTCATCGACGCCATCACCTCCGACCCGGGCTTCGACGGGGGCGAGTACTCGTCGCACGTCGACGTCGCGGACGGTCTGCGCCGCCATGCGGACATCTGGGCCGTGATGGGGCTCTCGACCGAGTTCTGGCGCACGGAGTTTTGGCGCGACATCCCCGCGCCGGAGGGCATGGAGTGGAACACGGCGGAGGAGTTCCGCGACGGGTTCCTGCGCCCCACCTTCGGCAGCTTGGACCCCAACTCCCTGCTCGTGCAGGCGTGGAAGTGGCAGCGCGGCGACGTCGCGCGCAACACCGACGGCGACCTCGCCGTCGCGCTGGGCCGGGTCACCGCGCGGGTGTTCGTGATGCCCATCGACGAGGACATGTTCTTCCCGCCGCGCGACTGCGAGAAGGAGCAGGCGCTGATCCCGAACAGCGAGCTGCGGGTGCTGAACAGCATCGGCGGCCACTTCGGGCTGTTCGGGTTCGAGGCGGAGTACTTCGAGCAGGTGGACCGCCACCTGGGCGAGCTCTTCGCCTCCTGAGCGCGCGCTCCCGAGCACACGACGGGGCCCGGCGACATTTCGTCGCCGGGCCCCGTCGTCGGTATCTCAGCCGCGGATCTTGGCGACGAGCGCCTCGAGCTGGTCGAGCATCTCGTTCGCCTCGCCGGGGTGGCGTTCGGCCGGGGTGAACTCGCCGTCGTTCCAGTCGAAGAACCCGCTGAAGTTCAGTTCGGCGCGGACCACCGGCATGGAGAAGTTGGCGACCACCTGGCGCCACTGCTCGATCGCCCGGACGCCGCCGACGGAGCCGTGGCCCACGAACGCGACGGGCTTGCCCACCCACTCCTGGCCGAGCGAGTCGACGGCGTTCTTGAACCCGCCGGGGACGCCGTGGTTGTATTCGGGCGTGACGAAGACGTAGCCGTCGAATCCGTCGATCTTGTCGGACCATTTCTGCACGTTCTCGTCGTCGTGGTTCTTGTTGGCGACCATCGGGTGGACGGGGCTGGTCAGGAGCGGGACGTCGAAGTCGGCGAGGTCGACCAACTCATAGGTGACGTCGCCGTCTCGCTGCTGCGCGATCCCGTCGATGAACTTCGCGACGGGTTCGGTGGCTCGTTCCTTGCGGATGGATCCGAGGATGATGGCGATCTTCATGGGTACGTGCTCCTTCTCGCACGGCATCAGGGGTGCCGCGTTCGGTGTCTCCCGGCCCACGATAGTGCGCCCCCGGTCATCACCGGCTCGACGACGAACCCCGGACGGGAGAGACTGGGGGCATGGACGACCTGATCGTGAAGCCCGGCCCGGGCGCGCCGCACGGGCTCAGGGTGCCCGCGGCCGAGCTGGCGGAGCAGTTCTCGCGATCGTCCGGTCCGGGCGGGCAGCACGTCAACACGTCGGACTCGCGCGTGCAGCTCAGCTTGGACCTGGCCACGACGTCGGCCCTCGACGACGTCCAGCGCGCCCGCGCCCTCGATCGGCTCGCGCCACGCCTCGCCGGTAGCATCCTCACCGTCAGCGCGGAGGAGCACCGATCCCAGCGGCAGAACCGGACCGCCGCGAGACAGCGACTCGCCGACCTGCTGCGCGGCGCGGTGACTCCCCCGACGGTCCGCCGCCCGACGCGTCCCACGCGGGGCTCGCAGCGTCGCCGGTTGGAGGCCAAGCGACGCCGGGGCGAGATCAAGCGCGCCCGTCAGCGCCCCGAGTTCGAGTAGCGCCCAGCCCGTGGCATCGGTGGTCATCACGCGATCCTGTTCGCGATCGACCGCCAGTCGCGTTGTGCACCCCCGAAAACGCCGAAACCGCGATCGAGTGGTCGATTGCGAACACCCGGGGTCCGCGCACTGTTCGCGATCGACCACTCGATCGCGGTTTCCCCGAAAACGGGGGCGCAGATGTGGACTAGCGGTCGTTCGCGAACAACTTCGTCAGGTGACCTTCTTCACCACGCTCGACTTGAGCATCATCTGGCCGAAGCCGGGGACCCGCGCGTCGATGTCGTGGCCGTCGGCGCCGTCGGGCACGAGTCGGATGCCGCGCACCTTCGTGCCGATCTTCAGCGCCCCACCGGCGCCCTTCACCTTCAGGTCCTTGACGATCGTGACCGTGTCACCGTCCTCCAGGACCGTGCCGAAGGCGTCGCGGATGCGGGATTGCTCCTCCTGCGCCTCCTGCTCGCCCGGGATCCATTCGTGGCCGCACATCGGGCAGGTGAGCAGTCCACCGTTGTCGTAGGTGAACTCGCTCGCGCACTCCGGGCACGGCGGCAACTCGTCAGACATCGATACGTACCTCCATCGCCTCGCACCATAGCCCAGTACGTCCGCGGCAGCTCCGTCCGCGGATCGAGGCCCAGACGAGCGCAAGGTTTATGATGGTCTCCCTGCTTTTCCGATGCTGCTGAGGGGCGGAGCACTATGAGCGTTCGAGTTGACCTGAACATCTCGCTCGACGGGTATGCCACGACCACCGACCAGACCCCCGAGAACCCGTTCGGCGACGACTGGTCACGCCTCGTCGAGGCGTACGTCGCGACGAGAACCTTCCGAGAGCGCGTTCTGCACGATGCCTCCGGCGAGGGCACGACCGGCGTCGACGACGCCCACGCCCAGGCCTACTTCGCCGACGTCGGGGCCGAGATCATGGGGGCCGGGATGTTCGGCCTCCACAACTTCCCGGACGATCCCGACTGGCGGGGTTGGTGGGGCGACGAGCCGCCGTTCCGCATCCCCGTGTTCGTGCTCACGCGTCGCGTCCCACACCCGTCGATCGAGTTCGACAACGGCACGACGTTCCACTTTCTCTCCGCGACGCCCCGGGAGGCGCTGGCCCGCGCTGCCGAGGCCGCCGACGGACGGGACGTCCGCATCGGCGGCGGGCCCACCGTCGTCCGGGACTTCCTCCGCGAAGGCCTCGTCGACCACCTCCACGTCGGGATCGCCCCGATCCTCCTGGGCCGGGGCATCAACCTCTGGGAGGGCCTCCGCGGCCTCGAATCGGGCTACGACGTCACCGCGGAGACCGCCGAGAGCGGCACGATCCACCTGAGCTGGCGTCGCTAGCGACGCCTCAATCGCTCTGCAGCGCTTCGGCGAGCATCACGATGATCCCGCTCGGCCCACGGACGTAGGTCAGCTTGTAGACGTCGCCGTAGGTGGCCACGCCGCGGAGCGGGCGGCAACCGTGCCGGGCGGCGATCGCCAGTGCCGCGTCCAGGTCGGGTACGGAGAACGCGACCCGGTGCATGCCGATTTCGTTGGGGCGGGTGGGTTCGGTCTCGACGGCCTGCGGGTGGATGTACTCGAAGAGCTCGAGGCGCCCGTGCCCGTCCGGTGTCTCGAGCATCGCGATGCGGACGTGGTTGCCGTCGAGCCCGACGGCGGTGTCGGCCCAGGCCCCGCTGATCGTGTCCCTGCCGGTGACGCTCAGGCCGAGGTCGACGAAGAATGCGATCGCCGCCTCGATGTCCCGCACCGCGATGCCGACGTTCTCAAGTTTGATGCTCATGGTCCATCGTAATCCGCGGCAGTTCGATGGAGCGCTGCATGCTGCGCCGGGCTGCTCAGGCGTCGCGGCAGACCCAGCCGGGCGGCAGCGTGCCGCCCTCGAGCAGCGCGAGGACCCGTGCGCGCTCGTCGTCGTCGACGTCGTCCCCCGACGCGGCCGGGTCCTGCAGCTGTCCGACCAGCGCGTCCATCCGCCGCCACAGCTCCCCGTGTTCGCGGTGCATGACCATCATCGCCATCATCAGCGGACCCTCCGGCAGGTGCGGGAAGACGATCTCCTCCTCGAGATAGATGTGGCGACGCAGCGCCTCCAGCGCGCCGAGCAGAGGGGTCGCCCGACGACGCGGCTCCGGCTCGTCGGACGCGAGGTAGGCCTCGATCGCGTCGTCGATCTCGTGGTGTTCGTGGGTGAAGGCCGCCGCCAGCGAGGTGTGTTCGCCGTGGTTCGTCGTGGTCATCAGTGCTTCCCTTCGCGTCGCAGAGACCTTCCAGTGTGGCAGGGAAGTCCGCTCGGGGCCATGGCCGGGGGCGCGTGATTCAGAGCGCCCAGGGGTTGAACAGCGCCACGCCGGTGTGGTCGAAGTTCCTGGTGTTGCGGGTGGCGCAGATGGCCCCGTGCGCCCGGCAGATCGAGGCGATCTGGGCGTCGGCCATGCTGATCGGCAGGCCCACGCGCTCGCGTGCGGCGAGGACCTCGGGGTAGTGCCGCGCCGCTTCGGCGTCGAAGGCGAGGACCGACCGGGTGTCCCGGTAGAGCTGCAGCGTGGAGCGGATTCTCGTGGACAGGGTGGCCCTGCCGCGACTGCTGCGGAGGTGGCGCACACCGTCGAGCACCTCGGCGACCGTGACGGAGGTCGTCGCGACCTCGCCCGTCAGCGACTCCAGCCAGGAGACCACCCGGGGATCCGGCTGCGGCCGGAAGATCTCCACGATGACGCTCGTCTCCAGGACCATCACCCGAAGTCCACCGCCCGCGCCACCGGTGCCCGCTCGGGAGCGTTGAGGTCGTGGATGCCGCCGAGGTCCTGGATGGCCTTCATGAGCGCCAGCCCGATGTGGGGGCGCTGCGCCGCCTTGGTGAGGATGTCGTGGACCTCGGCTTCCAAGGAGCGCCCATGCTCCTCGGCGCGCGCGGCCAGCTGACTCATGACGGACTCGTCGAGTCCGCGGACAATGATGGACGCCAACGCGACCACCTCCTTCTGCGCCCCAATCATGTCAGCCGTGGGCCGCGGTCGTGGGCCGAACGCCCCGATCACCGGACCGGCCCGTCGGGGCGGTCTAGATTTGGCACTGCCGTATCGACGCGCCGCGCCCGCACCCCGAGGAGACCCATGAAGGACACCCTGACCCCCGGCCTCACGCACACGCTCCACTACACGGTGCCGGAGCACAGGACGGTGCCGCACCTGCTGCCGGAATCGAGCGACTTCGCGACGATGCCGCCGGTGCTGGCCACCGGCTACATGGTCGGCATCATCGAATGGGCGTGCATGGAGGCGCTCCACGGCCACCTCGATGACGGCGAGATCACGCTCGGCATCCACGTCGACCTCTCGCACGTCGCGCCCACCGTCGTCGGCTCGACGGTGACCGTCGACGTGACGCTGACCGCGGTCGAGGGTCGCTCGCTGACGTTCGACGTCGAAGCCCGCGACGAGCACGCCGTGATCAGCACAGGGACGCACGGTCGCGGGGTGGTGGACCGGCGTCATTTCGAGGCGCGCATCGACGCTCGCTTGGAGGGCGGGCGGCCGTGACGCGACGATGTTCGCTGGCGTCCGAGGCACTCGCGGCGTAGATCCGCCACAGCCGCTTTAGGAGTCGGCCCAGCTACCGGTTCCGGTAGTTGGGCCGACTCCTAGTGGAATATCGGGCGCCGGCAAGGCGTTGTGCCCGCAATATCTGCTCACGAAGGACCCGAACCATGCCCGAACCCGCCCAGCCGCTGCGCCGCCTCGGCTTCCTGACCATCGGGCTCTTTCACCCGGACAACCCCGCCGCCGGCCACGAATCCACGCTCGGCATCATCGAGCTCGGCGAGGAACTCGGCTTCGACAGCGCATGGCTCCGCCACCGGCACCTGCAGTTCGGGATCTCCTCCCCCATCGCGGTCATGGCGGCCGCGTCGCAGCGCACGAAGCACATCGAACTCGGCACCGCGGTCACCCCGCTCGGCTGGGAGAACCCGCTCCGCCTCGCCGAGGACCTCGCGACGGTGGACGTGCTCTCCGGCGGCCGCATCAACCCGGGCGTGAGCGTCGGCACTCCGATGCAGTACGACACCCTGAAGCACGCGCTCTACCCGGGCACCGCCGACGTCGAGGACTTCAGCAAGACCCGTGTGACCCGGCTGGCCGACTTCCTCTCGGGCACGCCGGTGCGCGAATTCTCGGGCAAGCACGGCGTCGTCGAGGAGTATTCGAGTCGCGTGGAACCGCACTCCCCCGGGCTGCGCGAACGGCTCTGGTACGGCGCCGCCAGCATGGACTCCGCCGTGTGGGCGGGCGAGCACGGCCTCAACTTCCTCACCAGCAGCGTGATCATGCCGGAACCCGAGCAGGAGCCGGACTTCGCCGCCATCCAGGCCGAACAGATCCGCCGCTTCCGCACGGCTGCCGCCGAACACGCTCCGACGGCGCCCGCCCGCGTCTCGCAGGGCCTCGTCGTCATCCCCACCGACTCCGCCACCGACGAGCAGAAGCGCAGGTACCAGGCGTACGTCGATGAGCGGACCCCGCGCACGCAGAGCCCGCAGGGTCCGCGTCGGATGCTGTTCGCGCAGGACCTGATCGGCACGAGCGAGGAGATCGCGGAGCAACTGTGGGCCCACGACGGCTTCCGCGCCGTCGACGAGGTGGCGTTCGCGCTGCCGTTCAGCTTCGAGCATGAGGACTACGTGCAGATCCTCACCGACATCGCCACCCGACTCGGGCCCACGCTCGGCTGGTCCCGGACGCACTGAGGCGCACGCCGGCGCCGCGCCGGTAACATCAGCGGCCATGGTCGACGCCCCGCTCAATCCCGCAGCCACGAGCGTCGTCGACTATTCCCGGATCCCGGGGCCGGGCGGCCGGAAGTCGACGATGCCCGCCCCGGACGCGCGGGCCTGGACGCTGAAGGTGGCGCTCTCGCAGCGCCCCTGGAGCTTCGTCGCCTCCATCGCGATGGCGCTGTCGTTCATCTGCAATGGGCTCACACCCGTCGTGGTCGGCCGCGCCGTCGACGAGGCCATCGCGACGGCTTCGCTCGCGCGACTCGGGTTCTGGATCCTCGTCCTGGCCGGGCTGTTCGCCGTCGCGATCGGCGTCAACTGGACGGCGCGCTTCATGCTGATCCGCAGCCAACAGCTCGTCAGCCACGACCTGCGCACCACCGTCACCGACCGCATCCAGGACCCGCGCGGCATCGCCGGCGGGCGGCGCACCGCCGGTGAGCTGCTGTCGATCGCGTCGGTGGACACGACGCGCGTCGGCGAGATCGTGATGATGACGGTCATGCCTGTGGCCGAGGCGGCGGCCATCACCTACGGCGCGCTGATGATGTACAGCATCAGCCCGTGGTTGAGCCTGGCGACCGTCGTCGGCGGCGTGCTGCTGGTGTTCGTCGCGCTGCGGGTGGCGCGCCCACTGCAGGAGCGCTCGGTGGCGCGCCAGCGGGCGCTCGCGCGGGCCGCCGCGACGGCGACGGACGTCGTGCAGGGACTGCGGGTGCTCAAGGGGCTGGGCGCGATCGTCACCGTGCGGGGCCGCTACCGCGACGTCTCCGACGACGCCTACCGCCGCACGATCCACGCCAACGCCGCCGAGGCCCGGCTGAACGGCGCGACGGAGGCCGCCGGCGCCTTGTTCGTGTCCGCCCTCGGGTTGGGCGCGGGTGCGCTGGCGCTCGCCGGCCGGGCCAGCATCGGGGAGCTGATCACGGTGGTCGGCCTCACGCAGTTCCTCATCACGCCGATGACGATGTTCGGCAGGAACCTCGCCTCCCGCTGGGCATCGGCCGAGGCGTCGGGGCGTCGCATCCGCGATGTGCTGAACGCGGGATTCGAGCGCGCACACGAGGTCGACGACGACCGCGCCTCCGGGTTCCTGGCGGCGCTGCCCACCGGCCTCACTGTCGTCCGCGGCAGCAACGAGCGGCTGGTGGGTGGGCTGGAGTCGCTGCCCAGGCGCAGGGTCATCGTCGCGCCGCACGAGGCCGACCTGTTCGACGGGAGCGTCGCGGACAACGTTCACCCCGATCGAGCCGTCGCGGAGGAGGCGCTGCGGGTGGCGTCGTGCGACGACATACCCGAGGGCCCCGACAAGCGGGTCGGCGAGAACGGCCGGATGCTGTCGGGCGGCCAGCGGCAGCGCGTGGCGCTGGCCCGCGCCGTCGCGTTCGACCCGGAGGTGCTCGTGCTGCAGGACCCGACCACGTCGGTGGATTCCGTCACGGAGCAGAACATCGCCGACCAGGTCTCGGAGCACCGCGCGGGCCGGACGACGATCGTGTTCAGCGATGCGCCGTCTTGGAACGCGGTGGCCGATTCCCACATGCACGTCGACGAGCTGCTGGCGACGGCCCACGAACTGCTCGAGGAGGCACCCCGATGAGCGGCACGCCTCCGGTGAAGGGCGACGGCGCCCTGCGATTCCCCGTCGCCACCGCCGGCCAGGTGCGGCGCGAGATCGCGCGCCAACTGCGCCGGGTCCCGCGCGCGACGGCCGTGTTCGTCGTGGCCGTGGTGCTCCTCGCCCTCGGCGCCTACGCCGCGGTCCTCGTCCCGCAACTGATGGGTCTGATCGTCGACCTGGCGCTCGGCGAGACGGGCGGGTCGCTGTGGCTGATCGGCGCCAGCCTCGTCACGGCCGCAATCGCCGGGGCCGCGATGAGCGCCCTCGGCTTCTACCTCGTCGCGCGGCTCTCCGAGCGGGTGATCGCCACGCTGCGCCAGGACATGGTGGGCACCGCACTCGGCCTGCCGACGCACCGTGTCGAGGACGCGGGGGCGGGCGACCTGGTGAGCCGCTCCACCGACGACGTGGCCGAGCTGTCGTCGGCGGTGACGCAGACGGTGCCGACGCTCTCGACGTCGCAGTTCACGATCCTCGCGACCGTGGTGGCGCTGTGGACGATCGACTGGCAGTTCCTGGTGGTGCCGGTGCTGCTGGCGCCGGTGTACTACCTTGCGGCGCGGCAGTACCTGTCCCGGGCGCCCGCCAGGTACGCGGAAGAGCGGGCCGCGATGGCCGAGCGTGCGCGTCGGGTGCTGGAGGCCATCCGCGGACGGGCGACGGTGCGCGCATTCTCGATGGAGGACGTCCAGCACGTGGAGATCGGCAACGCGTCGTGGGCGGTGGTGCTGAAGGCGATCCGGGCGCGCTCGACGATGCTCGTGCTCAACATGTGGATGTACGTGGCCGAGTTCCTCATGCTGTCGGTGGCGATGCTGCTCGGCTACCGGCTGGTCACGGGCGACGTGCTCACCGTCGGCGCTGTGACGGGCGCGCTGCTGATGCTCATCCGGCTGCGGGGGCCGATGAACTCGTTCATGCGGGTGCTCGACGTCGTCCAGTCCGGGTACGCGTCGCTGGCCCGCATCGTCGGCGTGATCGCGGATCCGCCGACGCCGGTGCCCGACGTCGGCGCGGGCCCGCCGCGGGGGCACGTCGAGCTGCGCGACGTCAGCTTCAGCTACGGCGGCGCGTGGGCTGTGCGCGACATCACGTTCTCGATCGCGCCGGGCGAGACGGTCGCCGTCGTGGGCGCGTCGGGCGCGGGCAAGACGACGGTGGCGGCCCTGCTCGCGGGGTTGCGGGTGCCCGACGAGGGCGAGGTGCTGATCGACAGTCACCCCGTGGCCGAGCTGTCGGACCGGGAGCGGATCGCGCGCCTGGCGATGATCAGCCAGGAGGTGCACGTCTTCTCCGGGACGCTGCGGCAGGACCTGATGCTCGCGAAGCCGGACGCGTCGGACGCGGAACTGCTCGCGGTGCTCGACCGGGTGCACGCCCGCGCGTGGTTCGAGCGGCTGCCCGACGGGTTGGACACCGTCGTCGGGGCGCGCGGGCTGCAGCTGGATCCGGTGGCGGCGCAGCAGTTGGCGCTCGCCCGCATCCTGCTGCTCGACCCGGCGATCGTCGTCATGGACGAGGCGACGGCGGAGGCGGGCTCGGCCGGCGCCGGGGCCCTGGAGGACGCGGCCGACGAGGTCACCCGCGGCCGGGCTGCGCTCGTGATCGCCCACCGCCTCGACCAGGCCTCACGCGCGGACAACGTGCTCGTCATGGCCGAGGGCCGCATCGTCGAGCAGGACACGCACGCGGCGCTGGTCGAGCTCGGCGGGATCTACGAGCGCCTGTGGTCGGCGTGGACCGCGGGGCGACGGGTGCTGTAGGCGGCGCCGTCGCTCAGCCGTCGAACGCGGCCTTCATGCAGCGC
>JAAYZP010000096.1 GCA_012514785.1 Propionibacterium sp.
GCTTCCGGTGCAACACCGTGGCGGCGAAGACGATGAGCGCGAGCTTGGCGAACTCGGAGGGCTGGATCTGCACGGGGCCGAGCGCCAGCCAGTTCTGGTTGCCCGCCACCTCGACGCCCAGCGGCGAGAGCACGAGGATCAGCAGCACGGTGGCGAGCGCCCACGTGAGCCAGCCGAGCCGCATCAGCGCGCCCAGCGTGAAGCGCCCCAGGACGAAGGCCCCCGCGAGCCCCAGGACGAGGAACACCACCTGCCGCACCGCGTAGTAGTAGGGGCTGAGGCCCCAGGACTGCGCGATCACGGCCGAGGAGGACAGCACCATGAGCGTGCCGATGCCGACGAGGAAGCCGACGGAGGCGATGACGAAGTAGTACGGGGCCAGCGGGGCATCCAGCAGCGAGCGGATCTGCCCGCGGGAGGATGTCCCGGCCACCGAAGACGTGTCGACCGCCATCGCCATACTCCTTACCTCGAGCGTCCCAGGTACTTCGCCACGGATTCGGCGAAGGCTTCCCCCCGGGCCGCGTACCCGTCAAACATGTCCAATGACGCGCCGCCCGGGGACAGCAACACGACATCGCCCTCCCTCGCCAGCTCGCCCGCGAGGCGAACCACGTCGTCCATGACTCCAGTCTCTGACGAATCGAGCACGTGGACGGGGACCTCGGGCGCGTGTCGCGCCAGTGCCTCGGCCAGGACGTGCCTGTCGACGCCGAACAGGATCGCCGCCCGCATGCGCTCGTGGTGGGCACGGACGAGCTCGTCGAAGGACGTACCCTTGGCCTGCCCCCCGCCGATCCACACGAAGTGCTCGAACGCGGTCATGGCGGAGTCGGCGGCGTGCGGGTTGGTGGCCTTGGAGTCGTCGATCCAGCGCACGCCGTCGGATTCTGCGACCTGCTGGATACGGTGGCCGGCGAGCTCGAGGTCGCGCAGCCCCTGCAGGACGGCCTTCGGGCGCGCGCCGAAGCTGCGCGCCAGCGCCGCGGCGGCGAGCGCGTTCGCCACGTTGTGCGGGGCGTACGGCTGCACGTCGGCGACCTGCGCGAGCTCCAGCGCGGAGGTGGCGCGCTGCTCGACGAAGGCGCGGTCGACGAGGAGGTCGTCGACGACGCCCATCATGGATCGCGCGGGGGTGCCGAGCGTGAACCCGATCGCGCGCGCCCCCTCGGTGACGTCGGCCTCCTCCACCATCGCCTCGGTGACCGGCTCGTCGACGTTGTACACGCACGAGTGCGTGACCCGCTCGTAGATCTTCGCCTTGTCGGCCCGGTACTGCTCGTAGCCGCCCTCGCCCTCGTACCACTCGAGGTGGTCCTCGTGGACGTTGAGCACGGCCGCGGAGTGCAGGGCGAGCGTGTGGACATAGTGCAGCTGGAAGCTGGAGAGCTCCACCACGAACACGTCGTACGTCTCATCGTCGAGGATGGCTTCGACGAGCGGGCGGCCGATGTTGCCGACCTCGGCGACGGTGTACCCGTCGGCGCGCAGGATGGCCGTGAGCATCTGGGTGGTGGTCGTCTTGCCGTTGGTGCCGGTGACCCCCAGCCAGGGCACCACGCGGTCGGGCTGCTGCATCCGCCAGGCGAGCTCCACCTCGCCCCACACGGGGATGCCGGCGGCGTGCGCCGCAGCCAGCAGCGGGTGGCCAGGCCGCCAGCCGGGCGACGTGACCACGAGATCGGTGCCCTCGGGCAGCGTGGCGCTGGAGCCGGGGCCCGTGACCACTGTGGCGTCCAGCATGCGCAGCAGCTCGGCCTTGTCGTCGTGCTTGGTGGAGTCGTCGAGGACGGTCACCCGCGCGCCGAGTTCCAGCAGCCCGTCGGCGGCCGCGAACCCGGAGACGCCGAGGCCGGCCACGACGACGCGCACCCCGCTCCAGTCCGAGAGCCGATTCGCGCTCGCGAGATCCGTCACTGTCCGACCACCCATTCCGCGTAGAAGATGCCGATGCCGAGCGCCACGAAGAGGCCGCAGATGATCCAGAACCGGATCACGACGGTGACCTCCTCCCACCCCTTCAGCTCGAAGTGGTGGTGGATGGGCGACATCTTGAAGATCCGTTTGCCCTTGGTGAGTTTGAAGTAGCTGACCTGGAGGGCCACCGAGCCCGCCTCGATGACGAACAGCGCGCCGAGGATGACCAGCAGCAGCTCGGTGCGGGTCATGATCGACAGGCCCGCCAGCGACGCGCCGATGGCCATCGAGCCCGTGTCGCCCATGAAGATCTTGGCCGGCTTGGCGTTCCACCAGAGGAAGCCGAAGCAGGCGGCCGTCAGCGCTATCGCCACCACCGCGAGATCGTAGGGGTCGCGCACCAGGTAGCAGCGCGGCCCGGCGGTGGAGGCGCGCGAGCACCACTGGTTGAACTGCCAGATGTTGATCACCGTGTAGGCCGCGAAGACCAGGGTCGCGGAGCCGGCGAGCAGCCCGTCCAGGCCGTCGGTGAGGTTCGTGGCGTTCGACCAGGCGGAGATGAGGAAGGCCATGAAGATGATCGCGACGATGGCCGGCAGCACGAGCCAGCTGACGTCGCGGAGGAAGGAGATCGCGGGCGAGCCGGGGGTCAGCCCGCGCTCGTTGGGGAAGCTCAGCACCGCCCAGCCGAACAGGCCGCCGATCACGAACTGCCCGATGAGCTTGCCCCGGGCGGTGAGCCCCAGGCTGCGCTCCTTCGAGATCTTGGACCAGTCGTCGAGGAAGCCCAGCAGGCCCATGGCCAGCATGAGGCCCAGCAGCAGGACGGCGGAGATCGTCGGCGGGTTCCACAGGATCAGGTGGCTGAGCGTGTACGCCAGGACGACGGCGGCGACGATCACCAGGCCGCCCATCGTGGGCGTGCCGCGCTTGACCTGGTGCGAGTCCGGGCCGTCCTCGCGGATGAACTGCCCGTATTTCCTGCGGACCAAGAATTTGATCAGTAGTGGCGTGCCCACCAGGGTGAAGATGAGCGAGAGCCCACCCGCCAGCAGGATGTTGATCACTTGGCTTCCTCCTCCAGTGCCGTCGCGACCGCCTCGAGGCCGATCCCGCGGGAGCCCTTGATGAGGACGACGTCACCTGGGCCCAGACTAAGCGAGGAAGCGGTCGCTTCCCGGGTTGCCACTCTGGCCACGGACACGCCTTCTGCCGCGCCGCGCACGACGTCAGCCGCGTGTTCGCCGACGGCGACGACCTCGTCGAAGCGCAGGTCCGCGGCCAGCCGTCCGATGCCGATGTGCGCGTCGACGGCGCCGGCGCCGAGTTCCAGCATGTCGCCGAGCACCGCCACCAGCCGGGCATCGGGGTGGTCGGCGCGGTTGGCCTCGACGATGTCGGCCGCGGTCCTGAGCGCGGCGGCCATCGAGTCGGGGTTGGCGTTGTAGGCGTCGTTGAGCAGCAGCGCGTCGCCCGGCAGGGTGCTGAGCGCCATCCGCCAGCTGGAGCGGGCCACGGCCTCCCCCAGCGCGGCGGCGATGTCGTCGACGTCCATCCCGACGATGACGCCCACTGCGGCGGCGCTGAGCGCATTGCCCACCTGGTGCCGGCCGATGACGCCGAGCTGCACGTCGGCGGTGCGCGTGCCGTCGGCGTCGGTGACCTCGAGGGTGAAGCGCGGGCGGCTGAGGGCGTCGATGCGCACGTCGCGGGCGGCGACGCGGAGGTCGCCGTCGGGCAGCTCGCCGGTGCCCACCCAGGCGATGCGGCCGTCGGTCTTCCCGGCCATGGCGGCCACGAGCGGGTCGTCGGCGTGGAGCACGGCCCAGCCGTCGGGGCCGAGGTCCTCGATCAGCTCCGCCTTCGCCATCGCCGTGGCGTCGATGCCGCCGAACTCCCCCACGTGGGCCTGGCCGACGTTCAGCACGACGGCGATGTCGAGCGGCACCAGGGAGGTGAGCCACCCGATGTGGCCGATGCCGCGCGCGCCCATCTCGGAGACGAGGAAGCGCGTGTCGTCGTCGACGCGCGTGGCGGTCAGGGGCACGCCGATCTCGTTGTTCTGGCTGCCGACGGGCGCGACGGTGGGGCCGCGGCGCTCCAGCAACTGGGCGATGAGGTCCTTCGTGCTCGTCTTGCCCGACGAGCCGGTGACCCCGATGGAGGTGAGCCCGCGCGCCCGGGCCTCGGCGACGACGGCGCGCGCGATCCAACTGAGGGTCTGGACCGAATCCTCCCCGAGCAGGTGCGGGACGTCGGCGTCGGTCTGGTACATCCCCACCACGCAGCTCGCGCCGGCCGCCTCCGCGGCCGGGGCGTACGCGTGCCCGTCGACGCGCTCACCGGGGATGGCGACGAACATCGCGCCGTCGGTGACATGGCGGTTGTCCGTGACGACGTCGGGGCCGACCATGCGGTCATCCCCGAGCACCTCCACGGCAGCCGGCTGCATCAATTCCACCAGTTCGGACAGCAACCGCGGCTTCATCTAAGTTCCTCCTCGTAAGCGGGCCCATTGTTGGCGGGCAACCGCCACGTCGTCAAAATCGACGACGCGATCGGCCAGGATCTGGCCGCGTTCGTGGCCCTTGCCGAGGATGGCGACGACGCCGTCCCGGCCCGTCCGCCCGATGGCTTCGGCGATCGCCTCGGCCCGGTCCGCGGTCTCGGTGACCTCGGCCCGATGTCCACCGGCGCCCTCCAGCACGGCCGCGCGGCTGGCGGCCGGGTCCTCGGTGCGGGGGTTGTCGTCGGTGACGATCAGGAGGTCGCTGAGCGCGGCGGCCGCCTCCCCCATCGCCGGGCGCTTCGCCTGGTCGCGGTCCCCGCCGCAGCCGAGCACCGTCGTGAGCGGGCCGAGCGTCGCGAGCGATTCTAGGGTGCCCCGAACGGCCTGGGGCGTGTGGGCGAAGTCGACGATGATCAGGGGCGCGTCATCGTCGAGCACCGCGCGCTCCATGCGCCCGGCGACCTGCGCCCGGGCGAGGCCGGCAAGCGCGTCGTCGGTGCCGACGCCCACGGCCTCCAGCATGGCGAGCGCGACGACGCCGTCGATCATGTTGTGGAACCCGGGCAGCGCCAGTTCGAGCCGGACGCTCCCGCCGCCCCGGGTCACCGTCGCCTCGGCGCCGAGCCGGCCCGCGGGGCGGGCGTCGCTCAGCACGTAGTCGGCGTCGCCGGTGCCGACGGTGATCAGCCGGCTCGAGCCGTGGGCCCGCACGCGGCGCGCGATCTCCCGGCCGTGCTCGTCGTCGGTCCACACCACCGACGCGTCCGCCACCCCCGGCGCGAACAGCCGGGCCTTGGCCTCGAAGTAGTCGGACTGGGTGCCGTGGAAGTCCAGGTGGTCGTGCCCCAGGTTCAGGAAGGCGGCGACGTCGAAGCGGATGCTGCCCACGCGCTCCATCTCCAGCGCGTGCGAGGACACCTCGAGCGCGACGCTGTCGGCCCCCCGCTCGCGCATGGTGGCCAGCAGCGCGTGGAGGTCGAACGCCTCCGGCGTGGTGACGGTGGAGCGGGCGGACTCGATCGCCTCCCCGTCCATGCGGAAGCCGATGGTGCCGATCGTGCCGACGCTGCGGCCTGCGGCCATGAGCCCCGCCTCCAGCAGGGCCACCGTCGTCGTCTTGCCGTTGGTGCCGGTGACGCCGAACATGGTGAGGGCCTCGCTCGGGCGCCCGAACAGCGCGGAGGCCACCGGGCCGAGGCGTGCCCGGAGGTCGTCGGCCACCACCACGGGCACGGACACGTCGGGGAGCTGCCGGGCACCGTCCGCGTCGGTGAGGATCGCCGCCGCGCCGGCGGCCACCGCGGCCGGGGCGAACTGTGCGCCGTGGGCGCGGCTGCCGGGGAGGGCGGCGTAGAGCCAGCCCTCGCGCACCGTGCGGGAATCCAGCGTCAACCCGGTGATCCTGGGGTTGGCGGGGGCCCCGGGCAGCAGCTCCTGCAGCCCGAGGCCCTCAACAACACCTGGTCGGATGGCGTTCATCACTCAAAAGTTAGCGCCTCGCGCGGCGCCTCGCTCGTGGAGGGCAACACGTTGTAGCGCGGCAGCGCGATCCGCAGCACGTGGTTGACCACCGGCAGCGCGAGCCGGCTGCCGAGGTTGCCGTTGGTGGGCTGGTCCAGGACGACGTAGACGAGGATCTGCGGGTCCTCCGCCGGCGCGACGGCGACGTAGGAGGCGGTGAAGCCGTTGTAGCAGCTGCAGTCGGGGTCGTAGCGCTGCGCGGTGCCCGACTTGCCCGCGGTGCGGTAGCCGGGGATGGCGCGGTTGTCCTCGTCGAGCATGGTGACGGCCTCCATCATCTCGACCACCATCCGGGACGCTTCCTCCGAGATGACCGTGCGGCTCTCCGGCTCCGGCAGCGCGATCTGCTGGCCCTCGGCGTCGGTGGCCGATTTCAGGATCCTCGGCTGGTGGTACGTGCCGCCGTTGACGACGGATGCGACGGCCGCGGCCATCTGCACGGCGTTGACGGACAACCCCTGGCCGAACGAGATCTGGTCTCGCGTGTAGTCCGGCATGTCCACCCCGGGCAGGCGGCCGCTGGTCTCGCCGGGCAACTCGATGCCCGAGCGCGACCCGAGGCCGAAGCTCGCCAGGTACTCGCTGAGGTCCGACTTGTCCATCTGGCGGGTGAGCTGGATGGTGCCGATGTTCGACGAGTTGGCCATGATGCCGCGCGCGGTGAGGTTGATCGTGCCGTGCTCGTAGGCGTCGCGCACGAATCCGCCGCCCGAGGCGATCCGGGACGGCACCTGCACCTTGGTGTCGGGTGTGACGAGCCCGGCGTCGGCCAGCGCCGCGAAGGTCAGCACCTTCTGCGTCGAGCCGGGCTCGAAGGCCTCGGTGACGGCCCGGTTGCCGAGGTCCTCCGAGTCCGCCCGTCCGGGGTTGGAGGAGTCGAAGGTGGGCAGCACGGACAGCGCGAGCACCTCGCCGGTGTGCACGTTCATGGCCACGGCCGTACCGGTCGCGGAGCCGGAGTTCTTCACGCCCTCGGCGAGCATCTGGTCGGTCATCCACTGCAGGTCCGAGTCGATGGTGACCTCGTAGTCCACCCCGTCGACGGCGGGCACCATGATGTTCGTGCCCAGCGGGATGCGGCCGTAGGTGGAGCGGTCGAACGTAGCCTTACCGTCCTCGCCGGAGAGGTGCTCCTGGAGCGCGTACTCCAGGCCGCTGGCGCCCACGCCCGCAGCGTTGACGAACCCGACGACGTTGGACCCGGTGGAGCGGTTGGGGTAGACGCGGATGGGGTCGGACTCGCCGAAGACACCGTACAGCGGCTGCTTGCCCTCGCCGTCGAGTCCGGCGCGCATGGCGCCCTGGATCTTGGTGAACGTGTGCGACGGCACCTTGCGCGCCACGACCTCGTATCGGGAGTACTTGCCCGTCTTCTCGTTCGTGCGCTCGAAGATCTCGAGGTAGTCGGTCTTCCTGCCGCCCAGGTGCTCGACGAGGATGTCCGCGACCGCGCCGGGGGCCTGCGCGGCCTCCTCCAGCTTGCGCTGGCTCGGCTCGTAGCGCTTGTCGGCACCGTTGGTCTGGATCATGTCGGGGTCGACAAAGACCATCATGCCCGGCTCGGTCTCGGCCAGCACGACGCCGTTGCGGTCGCTGATCGCGCCGCGGGTGGCGGCGACGTCGCGCGTGGTCTGCATCTTCGCGGCCGCCTCGGCGGCGAAGGCCTGCTGGTCGAGCGCCTGGAGCTGGAACGCGCGCACGCCGGCGGTGCCGAGCAGGAGCGCGACGACGATGAGGAACACGCGCAGCCGCATGGCGGTGTTGCCGAGCTTGAGGCTCGCGGAGCGCCGGTAGCGGCGCTCGCTGACGCGCGGCGTGTCGACGTAGCGCTTGGCCTTGGCGGGGCGCTTGCCGGAGGTCGACGTCGTGCGCTTGCCGGAGCTGCTGCTCGTGCGCTTGCGCGAGCTGCCGCCGCTGCTCGGTCGTTTGCGTTCGCTCATCCCTGTCCCCCTGGCGCGGCCGCGGCCACGACGTCGCTGTCACTGGTGTCGGGTTCGTCGCCTGCCTCGTCGTCGACGGGCGGCGTCGGGCTGGGCGTGGTGAGCGGCTCCGGCTCGGGCTCCGGGGACTCCTCGACGGGCGGCAGCTTGCCGCTCAGCTGCGGCAGCTCGTCGCCGGTCACGGGCGTCGGGTCGCCGAGGATCTCGCCGTCGGCCAGCGAGACGTAGGCCGGGTAGGGGTTGGGCACCATGCCGAGGTCGGTGGCGCGCAGCGCCAGCGAGGCCGTGCTGGACATCGCGTCGAGCTGGGAGGTGAGCGCGGCCGACTCGTAGCCGAGCTCGTCGGCCTGGCGCTGCAGCGAGGTGAGCTCGCGGGACTGGGCGCCGATGGAGGTGGTGACCACCATCACCCCGCCCAGGCCGAGGCCGACGATGGCGAGGACGATCAGCACGAAACCCACCGTGGACACGCCCGCAGATCGACTGTTCTGGTTCATGTTCTCTCCCTGATCCTCTTGGCGATGCGCAGCCGCGCTGATGCGGCCCGCGGATTCGATTCGACTTCCTGTTCGTCCGGGCGCTCGGCGCCCCTGGTGACGAGTTCCAGCTCGGCCCGCAGGTGCTCGGGCACGACAGGCAGGTCCCTGGGGGCCCGGTCGGAGGCGCCGGCGGCGAAGGTGCGCTTGACGAGGCGGTCCTCCAGCGAGTGGTAGCTGAGCACCGCGATCTGCCCGCCGAGCGCGAGCGCGTCGACGGCGGCGGGTAGGACGCCCTCGAGCGCTTCGAGCTCCCGGTTGACCTCGATGCGCAGCGCCTGGAAAGTGCGCTTGGCGGGGTGCCCGCCGGAGAACCGGGCGGCGGCGGGGATCGCGGCGGAGATCGTCTCCACGAGCGGCCCCGACGTCGTGAACGGGCGGTCCCGGACGATGGCGCGCGCGATGCGGTCGGCGAACTTCTCCTCGCCGTAGCGCTTCAGGATGCGCGAGAGCTCGCCCGCGGCGTACGTGTTGAGGACGTCGGCCGCGCTGCTGCCCTCGCTCTGGTCCATGCGCATGTCGAGCGGCGCGTCGACGCGGTACGCGAAGCCGCGCTCGGTGCGGTCGATCTGCAGCGAGCTGAGGCCGAGGTCGAGCAGGATGGCGTCGACGGCGTCGATCCCGAGGGCGGCCAACACGTCGGGGAGCTCGTCGTAGACGGCGTGCACGAGGGTGGCGCGCTCGGCCAGCGGGCCGAGGCGTTCGCGGGCGACGCCGAGGGCGTCGGGGTCGCGGTCGATGCCGATGAGTCGGGCGTTGGGGTTGGCCTCGAGGATGGCCCGGGCGTGTCCGCCCAGCCCGAGGGTGCCGTCGACGACGACGGAGCCTTCACGTGCGAGGGAACGGGAGAGTACGTCGACGATGCGGTCCGCCATGACCGGCACATGTACGTCCACTGTCTCGACCCTTCCTGTGTGACGCGTTGTGTCTGGTGTGTGTGTGTTGAGGGGTGATCTGCCACCTGGTCCCCTTCCGGGTAACGACCTGGCAACGGGGAAGAAAGCCAGGGCATTCACCGGCAGGGCACCGGGTGGCAGATCGCTAGAGCGGTGACATGAATTCCTCGTCCAGATCGGCGAAGCCGGCCTCGCTGGCTTCGGAGTACTCGGCCCAGGCCGCCTCGTCCCAGATCTCCGCGCGGGTGCCCGCGCCGATGACCACGACGTCGCGGTCCAGGCCCGCGTACCTGCGCAGGACCGGGGGGATGGTGATCCGGCCCTGCTTGTCCGGCTCCTCGAAGCTCGCCCCGGCCGCCAGCATGCGCTGGTAGTCGCGGACCTGCTTCACCGTCGTCGGTGCCGACGCCACCGGCACCATCAGCTCCTCGAACGCCGCCTTGGTGTAGATCGCCAGCGCCCGTTCCTGGGTGCGGGTCACCACCAGCCCCTCGGCGAGGTCGTCGCGGAACTTCGCAGGCAGGATGAGGCGCCCCTTGTCATCGAGCTTTGGCGTGTACGTACCGAGGAACATCGACGGGCACCCCCTTTCTCCGAAATCCACCTACTTCGCTCCACTTCGCCCCACTTTAACCCACTTCCCACCACTTTCACCCCATCCCGGGCGTTTCTTGGGGCTCCGCTTCAAAATCGATGTCGGCACTTGTTGCGGAGTCCGATTAGTGTTGGGGCGAAACGTCATATCCCGCGACGAGGAGTCAGCCCCAAGTGAGCACGCCCAACATCGGTGAGGTCGCCCGACTCACTCGCCAGATCAGCACCGAGATGGCCCGCGTCATCGAGGGCAAACCCCGTCAGATCCGCACCGCCGTCACCGTCCTGCTCGCCGGCGGCCACCTCCTCATCGAGGACGTGCCGGGCGTCGGTAAGACGGTGCTGGCCAAGTCGCTGGGCCGCTCCATCGCCGGCGACGTCAAGCGCATCCAGTTCACGCCCGACCTGCTGCCGGCCGACGTCACCGGCGTGTCGGTGTACAACCAGTCCACCCGCGAGTTCGAGTTCAAGCCGGGCGGGATCTTCGCCAACATCGTGCTCGGCGACGAGATCAACCGCGCCTCCCCGAAGACGCAGTCGGCCCTGCTGGAGGCCATGGCCGAGCGCCAGGTCTCCGCGGACGGGAAGACCTACCAGCTCGCGGCCCCGTTCATGGTGATCGCCACCCAGAACCCCATCGAGATGGAGGGCACCTATCCCCTCCCCGAGGCGCAGCGCGACCGCTTCATGGCCCGCATCCAGATGGGCTACCCGGCGCGCGAGTCCGAGTCGAAGATGCTGCTGGCGCAGGCCGGCGGCGATCAGCTGGCCAACGTGCGGGCCGTCACCACCGTGGCCGAGCTGAGCGCGGCCACCGAATCGCTGTCGGTGGTCTACGTCGCCCCCGTCATCGCGGACTACATCGTCTCCCTGATCGACGCCTCCCGGCAGCACCCCGACCTGCGGCTGGGCGCGAGCCCCCGCGCCTCGCTGCACCTGATGCAGGTGGCGCGCGTCGAGGCCGTGCTGAGCGGCCGCGACTACGTGATCCCCGAGGACGTGCAGGCGCTGGCCGTCGAGGTGATGGCGCACCGCGTGCTGCCCACCGTCGAGGCGCAGGTGGCCGGCCGTCGCACCGACGAGATCGTGGCGTCGATCGTGCGCTCCACCCCGGCCCCCACCCGAGGCTGACTTGCTGCGCGGAGCCAGGCCCACGATCCGCGGCATCATGCTGTTCGTTTCCGGAGTCGTGATCACGGTGGTGGGCAGCGGGATCGGCGAGCCGGACGTCGCCTGGCTCGGGCTGTTCCTATGCGCGATGCCGCTGCTGGCGCTCGTCGTCGTGATCGCGCTGCAGCCCGCCCTGGTCTACGAGCGCAGGCTCGAGCCGCCGCAGCTGGCCGTGGGCGAACAGACGCAGGCCATCATCACGCTGCGCAACACCAACCCGTGGGCCGCGACGTCGCTGGAGCTGGCCGACGAGGCGCCCTCCTCACTGGGCGGCGGGGCGAGGTTCGTCGTCGCGCGCGCGTTCGGGCGCTGGGACCAGGCCGTGCGGTATGCCATGACCACCACCCAGCGCGGGCGCTACCTGGTGGGGCCACTGCAGGCGAAGGCGGGCGACCCGCTTGGGCTCGCCGTGGCCAGGATCCGGCCCGCCGGCGACGAGTCGCTGCTGCGGGTGACGCCGAGGGTGTGGCCGCTGACGAAGTCGCCGAAGACGTTCGGCATCGGCGCCACCGGCGAGGCCGCGAAGCAGCGCGCCGGGCAGGCGGGCCAGGACGACGTCCTGGTGCGCGAACACCGGCACGGCGACGACATCCGCCGGGTCCACTGGCGGATGAGCGCGAAGCAGAACGAGCTCATGGTGCGCCTCGAGGAGCACCCGTGGGACCCGTCCGCGCTGGTGATCGCCGACACGCGCAAGCTCTCGCACCTGGGCGAGGGGCCCACCTCGAGCCTGGAGTGGACGATCTCGGCCGCCACGAGCGTGAGCGTGCAGCTGGCCGCGGACCGGTACCGGATCGTCGTGGCCGGTGGCTCGGGCACGATCTACCGGCCCCAGCAGCTCACCGGCGTGGCGCAGCGCCAGCCGATCATCGACGCGATGACGGACGCCCGCGCCTCGGACGCGCACGAGCTCTCGGCGATCCTGGAGCAGTCGGAGTCACTGGAGGCCACGGGCTCCCTGCTCGTGTTCGCCGGCCGGCTGACCTTCCGCGACGCCGCCACCCTCGCCAGCCTGGCGATCCGCATGTCGAAGCCGTGCGCGCTGGTGGCCGACCTCCCCGCGTGGGGCACCGCCTCGCAGGAGCACGAGGACGCTGTGCGCCTGCTCGTGACGTCGGGGTGGGCCGTCGAACGCTACCGCCCGGGCGAGGACTTCCCCGACGTGTGGAGCCGCCTGATGCTGCGGCAGGCGGTGTGACGATGAGCAACAACCCCCTGAAGCCGCTGGTGGTGGCGCTGGCCACCTGGCTCTCCCTGGTGCCGCTCGGCGCGCTGGTCAGCGGTTCGACGCACCTCGCCGAGGCGGGGCTGCTCGTCGCGATCGTCGGAATCCTCGGCGCGCTGGGCGCGGTGGTCGGGCTGCCCCGCGGCGCCACCTACACCTTGCAGATCATCGCCACGCTGGGCGTGCTGCTGTGGCGCGGGCTCGCGCTGGCCCCCGGCGAGGAGGGCGTCGTCGCGCGGCTGACCGAGCTCACCCTCGGCGGCATGGACGCCATCGCGACGTCGGCGCCCCCGGTAGAGCCGGTGGGCGGGCTGGTGTGGCTCATCCTGCTGCTGGCCGCGCTGGTGCTGCTCGTGCTGGAGCTCCTGGTCAACGTCCTGGAGCAGCCGGCCTGGGCGTTCGCACCGCTCAGCCTGAGCTACGTCATCACCGCGATCGCGGCGCGCGAGGAGCTCACGCTGTGGATGCTGGCCGTGGTGGGCGCGGCGTTCGTGATGCTGCTGCTCACCTCCACCGGCATCGGCGAGGGGCACCGCGCCGCGCGCGCGTCGCGGCAGGGCAGCTTCCACCTCACCCGCATCGTGCTGGCCGCGGTGCTCACGATCGTGGCCGTCGGGGCCGCCGCCGTCGTGGAGCCGCTGCTGCCGATGGGCAGCAAGCAGCCGTGGCAGAGCGCCGACAGCGGGCCGATCCAGCTGGGCGACCCCACCGTCGCGCTCAACGAGAACCTGCGCCGGCCGCAGGACCAGCCCATGTTCACCTACCGCACCTCCGACGACGCCCCCCAGTACTTCCGCACGGTGGCGATGCCGGACCTCACCAACGACGGCGCCCGGCTCGTGCCGATGTCGCTGCGCAGCTTCGGGCTCGCCGACGCGTACGACGCGCCGGGCGAGCGGGTCGACGTGGAGGTGGAGATGCGGGCGGTGCCGTCGGAGTACCTGCCGGTGCCGTTCGCCGTCGACGAGTTCCAGGCCGACGGCGAATGGTCCTACGACCCGCAGACCCTGACGGTGGTGGCCACCGGCCCCGAGCGGATGGAGCAGACGGTCAACCTCGTCTACTCAGCCTCCTCCACGGTGCCGGCCCCCGGCTCGGAGGAGTTGGACCTCGCGTCCGCAGGCGACGACGTCGACCCCATCACGACGGTGGTGCCGGAGGTGGACGACGCCGTGGTGACGCTCACGTCGTCGGTGGTCTCGGGCGCGGCGACGGACGGGGAGAAGGCGCAGGCCATCCAGGCGTTCCTGCGCAGCGCGGAGTTCGAGTACTCCCTGGACGCGCCGGAGACGGCGACGCTGGACGTCATCTCGTCCTTCCTGCTCGAGGAGCGCACGGGCTACTGCATCCACTTCGCCGCGGCGATGATGACCATGTCGCGGATCGAGGGCATCCCGTCGCGGATGGCGGTGGGCTTCAACTCCGGCTCGCGTCAGGACGACGGCACTTTCCTCGTCACCTCGCACAACATGCACGCCTGGCCCGAGCTCTACTTCGACGACCTCGGCTGGGTGCCGTTCGAGCCGACGCCGAGCGTGGCCAGCGCACCCAGCTACACCGATGGTGAGGCGGCCCCGGCGCCCGCCGAGCCCACGCCGTCGCCCTCGCCCACCCCGACGCCGCAGGCCCCGGAGGAGCCGCAGACACCTTCGGCACCGCCGACGCCGGAGAGCCCGGATGCGGACAGGGCGGACTCGTCGACGTCGGCCTGGGTCCTCGGGGCACTCGCCGGGCTGCTCGGGCTGGCCCTGCTGGCGGCCCTGCCGATGCTCGCGCGCGCCGGGATGGCGCGGTGGCGGCTGCGCGGCGGGCAGGACCCCACCGAGCTCGCCGCCGGCGCGTGGCGCGAGGTCCGGGCCACGTTCGCCGACACCGGCCGGGACTGGCCCGACGGCTCCCCCGGGCCCGCCGCGGAAAAGGCAGCCACTACACTGCGGGATGGAGATCTGCTGCAGCGGATCGCGACCACCGTCGAGCAGGCGACGTTCGCCCGCGACGGCGTCGACACCTCGCAACTGCCCGACCAGGTGGCAGCGCTGCGGAAGTCGCTGTACGCTGACGCGCCATGGTGGGCACGTGCGTGGCCGCGTTCGCTGTGGCGAACGAGGCAATCGCTTTAGAACGCAGGGGCCACCACGTAGAATGGTCGGTACCCGACTCAACAAGGGAGCATTCCAATGGCGCTATCGGAGCAAGAGCGAAAGCTTCTCGAGCAGCTTGAAGCGTCCCTGAAAGCTGACGACCCCGGCTTGGCCGACACCCTCAGCGGCGCGGGCACCCTCCGGATCCACCGTCGTCGCGCCACCCTGGCGGGCATCGGGTTCATCGTGGGCATCCTCGCCCTCATCGGCGGCATCCAGCTGCACTGGTCCGTGAGCATCGCAGGATTCGCGATCATGCTCGTGGCCACCGTCATCGGCATCAGCTCCTGGCAGCGCGTCAGCGACGACGGCGCACCCAGGAAGGGCGGCTCGAAGCCCACGGCGCCCACCCCGTCGAGCCAGGAGTTCATGGACAAGCTCGAGGAGCGGTGGAAGAAGCGCCAGCAGGGCGACCTCTGAGTGCGGTGACACCACCCACGGAGTTCCACGGCCGGGCGCTCGACGCCGCACGCGAGGCGGTGGCCGACCGCGACGAGATCGAACGCTGGGCCGAACGCTTCGCACTGCTCTCCGACCCGTCCCGACTCGCGTTGCTGCACGCCATCCACTGCTACCCCGGCATCCGGGTCAGCGAGATGGCGGAGATCACCGACATGGTGGAATCCACCGTCTCCCACGCGCTGCGCCTGCTGCGCTCCGCGGGCTGGGTTACCAGCACCCGCGACGGCAGGGCCATGCGCTACACGCTCGCCGACGATGCCGCGCACCGCCTGCTCCACATCATCGGCTCCGGGCACGCGCCCGGCGTCGACCACGTGGCCCACGGGCCCGAGCACGAGTTCTGATTCCCCGCCAATCCGAGACCCCTGAACATCTGGCCAAGTGACCAGATATGCTGCGGTCATGCAACTGAGACCACTGATCCTCGCTGCGCTCGGCGTCGCCGCCCTGCTCGTGACCGCCTGCACGGGAGGCTCCACGCCCGACCCGACGTCGGAGGGCGAGACCCCGGCACCGGCCGCCGCGGATACCTTCCGGATCGGCACCGACGCCGCACCCGCCACCATCAATCCGCTGATGGGCCACGAGGCCGAGGGCACCACCTGGTTTTACGAGTCCCTCGTGCAGCTCGTGGGCGACGAACTCGTCCCCCTAGTGGCCGCCGAGATGCCGCAGGCCGACGACGACGCCACGACGTGGACCGTGACGCTGCGCACCGACGTCACCTTCTCCGACGGCACCGCGCTGGACGCGGGCGACGTCGTCGCCACCTACGAGCGCGCCCTCGACCCTGCCGCGGCATCCCCGTGGGCCTCCGAACTGGCGAGGCTGAGCGAGGTCGCCGCACCGGCGACCGATACCGTCGTCTTCACGCTGGATGCGCCCGACGCGTTCTTCGGCGACCGCCTGACGATCGGCATCATCCCCTCCGAGGTCGCAGAGGCGGAGCAGGGCAGCCCGCTCACGGAATCGTCGCTGAACGAGACCCCGGTGGGCAGCGGGCCCTACGTGCTCGAGTCGTGGGCCGACCGCAACGACCTGGTGCTGCAGGCACGCGACGACTGGTGGGGCGGCGAGCCGGAGATCCGGCAGATCATCCTCACCGCCGTGCCCGACGCGACGCAGCGCGCCCAGATGGTGATCGACGGGGCACTCGACGGCACCATGATCGGCCCCGCGCAGGCCGCCGCACTCCTGCCGCCCGGTGAGCGCGACGGTCCCGTCGCCGAGGACGAGGCCGTCACCGTGCTGGTCAACGAGACCGCCGACGCCCGGGCCGTGTCGCTGCCGATGGACCACCCGTTTACCGCCGACCCGCTCGTGCGCCGCGCGCTCAACTTCGCCGTCGACCGCGAGGGCATCGTCGAGGGGGTGCTGGACGGCTACGCCATCCCGGTGGACAACCCCTTCCCCCACTCTGTGGGCGACTTCGCGCAGCCGTCGCTGTTCGCCTTCGACCCCGACGCGGCCGCCGCCCTGCTCGACGAGGCCGGCTGGCTGGCGGGTGAGGACGGGATGCGCTCCAAGGACGGCGAGCAGGCCCGGCTCACGCTCATGTATCCGAGCAGTGATACCGGGCGTCGCGACCAGGCGCAGGTGATCGTCGACCAGTTCGGGGACGTCGGCATCGACGCCACCGCCGAGGGCCTCTCCTGGGACCTCATCGAGCCTCGGATGAGCACCGACGCGCTGGTCTTCGCCGGCGGCACCCCGGGCAACCCCGACGGCACGGCGTGGAACTGGATGGCCTGCGAGCTGGCCGGCGACGGCTTCAACAACCCGGGGCACTACTGCAACGAGGAGCTCGATCGGGCGCTGGTGGAGGGGCGTTCCACCACGGATCCCGACGCGCAGCAGGCGGCCTACGCGCGCGCCAACGAGATCTACGCCGACGACCCCGGCTTCGTCTTCCTGAACACCGTCTCGCGCACCTACCTGCTGCGCGCGGACGGCTGGGAGGGCGTCGAACCGCACCTGGAGGGGCACGTGCACAGCGTCTCCTGGGGCCCTTGGTGGAACATCGCCGAGTGGACCCGCTGAGGGCGCTCCGCCGGCTCGCGGGCCGGCTCGCCGCCGCACTCCTCGCGCTGGCGGCGGTAGGCGTCGGCGTGCTCGTGCTCGCCGACCTCTCCCCGCGCGATCCGCTCGCCAGCTACCTCGGCAGCTCCTACCTGAGCGCCTCGGCGGATTCGCGCACCGAGGCGGCGCGCGCGCTCGGGCTCGACGTCGCGTGGTGGCAGGCGGGCCTGGCATGGCTGCAGGGGCTGCCGCAGGGTGACCTCGGCGTCTCGCGCGTGATGGGCCGGCCCGTCGGCACCGTGCTGGCGGAATCCTTGCCCTGGACGCTGGGCCTGGCGCTGCCCGCGTTCGTGCTCGCGCTGGCGGTCTCGCTGGCCGTGGTGCTGCGCGCCAACCTGCGTCCCGGTGGGGTGTTCGACCGGGCGGTGCAGGTGCTCACCGGGGTGCTGGCTGGACTGCCGGCGTTCCTGGTGGCGCTGGGCGTGATCGCGCTGTTCGCGGGCGCCGCGCGGCTGCTCGGGGTGCCGTCGCTGCCCGCCTCGGGCGCCTACTCCCCCGGTGCCCGGGCTTCGGGCCTCGAGGCGGGCGACGTCGCCCTGCACGGCGTGATCCCGCTGGTGGCGTTCACGCTGAGCCTGGTGCCGTCGCTGGTGGCGCACCTGCAGCAGGGCATGGCCTCCGCGATGGGATCTGACTCCGCGCAGGCCGCACGCGGCTTGGGCGTGCGGGAGCGCACGGTGCTGACGCGGGTGGTGCTGCCGCAGTCGGCGCTGCCGCTGGTGGGTGCCGCGACGTCGGTGGTGGCCTCGCTGGTCGCCACCTCGGCGATCGTCGAACAGATTTTCGGGTGGCCCGGCGTCGGGGCGGCCACCATCGCGGCGGCGCTGGAGTCCGACCTGGCGCTGCTGCTGGCGACGTCGCTCGGGACGGCGCTGGTGGTGATCGTCGCGGGATGGCTCGGCGACGCCGTCGCCCGCATGGTGGATCCGCGGGTGCGCCGTGGTTAGGGCCGGGCGGGGCGCGTGGGTCCTCGGGGTGGTGGTGCTCGTGGCGCTGGCCGCGGCCTCCGTCGTCCCGCTCGACCTGGGCACCGACCTCGCCGCCCGCGGGCAGGGGCCGAGCGCCCTGCACCCATTGGGCACCGACCATCTGGGCCGCGACGTCGCCGCCCTGACCCTGCGCGGCATCCGCAACTCCGCGATGGTCGGCGTGACCGCGGCGCTGATCTCCACCGTGGTCGGGCTCGCGGCCGGCGTCGCGATGGGGCTGGGCGGGGCGCGGGTGGACGCGGCCGGGATGCGGCTGGTGGAGGTCACCGACGCTGTGCCCACGCTGCTGCTCGCCGTGCTGGTCACCGCCCTGCTGGGGCCGACTGCGGGCGCGATCATCGTCGCCATCGCCATCACGCACTGGACCCGGCTGGCCCGGATCGTGCGCGCGGAACTCTCCAGCCTGCGCAGCCGGGACTGGCTGGCGGCCTCGATCACGATGGGCGGCTCGCGGTGGCACGTCGCCCACGAGCACGTGCTGCCTGCCGTGGCGGGGCAGGCCGCGGTGGCGACGGTGCTGGCGATCCCCGGCGCGATCGGCCACGAGGCCACGCTGTCATTCTTGGGGCTGGGCTTCCCGCCCGACGACCCGTCGCTCGGCACCCTGATCGCGGATGCGCCCGCGGCGCTGGTGCGCGGGCAGGTCTGGCCGGTGCTCGCGCCCACCGCCGCGCTCGTGCTGCTGTGCCTGGTGGGCATCGTGCACCTGGTCGGGCGACGTCGCCCGGTCACGCTCGAGCGGGCCGAGGTTTCGTCGTCGCGCGTTCGGGTTGGGATTGGGGCGAGCATGGTCGTCGAGGGCCTGCGGGTGCGGCGGGGTGACGCCCCGGTGCTGGACGGCGTCGACCTGACGCTGGCGCCGGGCGAGTTCGTCGCGCTGCTGGGCGAGTCCGGGGCGGGCAAGTCCAGTCTGGCGCAGGCGCTGGTGGGGGTGCTGCCGGGCCCGGCGGAGGTGCGGGGCTCGATCTCGGTCCGTGACGGGGACCGGTGGGTGGAGGCGCTCGGCCTGTCGCGGGAGCGGCGTCGGAGGTTGGCGCGGCGGGTGTCGATGGTGCCGCAGTCGGCGCAGACTGCCTTGCCGCCGACGAGGCGGGTGCGCCGCTCGCTGGCCGAGGCGGCGGGGTCGCGGGCCGCGGCGGACGGGCTGCTGGACCGGGTGGGGCTCGACCCCTCGCTCGGCGATCGCTACCCGCACGAGCTCTCCGGCGGCCAGGCCCGGCGGGCGCTACTCGCGCTGGCGCTCGCCGGTGGGCCCGCGGTGCTGGTGGTGGACGAGCCCACCGTCGGGCTCGACGCGGAGTCGTCCCGCCGCATCCTCCGGATGCTGCGGGACGAGTGCGCGCGCGGCACCTCGGTGCTGGTGACCACGCACGAGGCCGAACTGGTGCTGCCGCTGGCCGACCGGGTGCTGATGCTGGCCGACGGACGGCTCGGGGCGGTGTCGTCGGCGGCGCAGCTGCCGCACCGCCGTCACGGACGGGAGATGGCCGATGCTGGAACTGCGTGACGTCCACGCGGGCTACGGCGAGCCGTCGACCGCGCCGGTGCTGTCCGGGTTCGACCTCACGCTCGCGCCGGGTGAGCGGCGGGGGCTGTTCGGGGTCTCGGGCGCGGGTAAGACGACGGTGGTGCGGCTGCTGACGTTCCGGCTGACGCCCCGGTCGGGCAGCTACCTGCTGGACGGGGAGCCGGTGCGCGGGACGGAGTGGGACGTGCCGGCCGGGCTGCGACGTCGGGTGGGGCTGGTGCTGCAGTCCCCCCGCGCGGCGGCGGATCCGCGGATGCGGCTGCGCCGGGCGGTCACGGAGCCGCTGCGCACCCTCCCCCGGGGGCTGCGCCCGGATGCCCGGGAGACGGAGCGCCGGCTGGCGGCGGCGCTGGAGTTGGCGCAGTTCCCGGCGGAGCTGCTGGACCGGCTGCCGGAGGAGGTCTCGGAGGGGCAGCTGGCGCGGGCGATGCTGGCGCGCGCGGTCATGGCCGGGCCGAGCTACCTGGTCTGCGACGAGCCGACGGCGTCCCTCGACTCGGCGACCGCCAGGGCCATCTGGGACGGGCTGGCGGCGCTGGCCGACGGCGGCGTCGGAGTGCTGGTGGTGTCGCACCACGAGGCGGAGCTGGCCGAGTGGGCCGACGACGTGGTGCGCCTCGGCTGAGCGCACACATTGATGGTTGAGCCATCGCGGGCGAGCTCAATCAACAAGCCTTGCTGGTTGAGCAGCGAGCGCCAGCGAGCGTCCGTCGAAACCACCTGCA
>JAAYZP010000097.1 GCA_012514785.1 Propionibacterium sp.
CGACTCCGGCTCGTCCATCTCCCCGTCGCCGAGGAACGCCCAGACGTGCTGCTGGGACGTGTCCTTGATGCCGCGATTGTGCAGGTAGCGGTTGAACTGCGCCTGGTAGATGGCGTTCAGGGGGCCGAGCCCCATCGAGACCGTCGGGAACTCCCAGAAGTTGGGCATCTGGTGCGGGTGCGGGTAGCTGGGCAGCGCGCGGCGTTCGCCGTCGACGTAGTGCGAGTGCTCCTGGCGGAAGCCGTCGAGGTCGTTCTCGTCGAGACGGCCCTCGAGGTAGGCGCGGGCGTACATGCCGGGGCTGGCGTGGCCCTGGAAGTAGATCTGGTCACCGCCGCCCGGGTGGTCCTTGCCCCGGAAGAAGTGGTTCAGACCCACCTCGTACAGGGTTGCCGACGATGCGTAGGAGGCGATGTGCCCGCCGACGCCGATGCCGGGGCGCTGCGCGCGGTGCACCATGATGGCCGCGTTCCAGCGGAGCAGGCGGCGGATACCGCGCTCGAGGTCCTCATCGCCAGGGAATGCGGGCTCCTGGGAGACGGGAATGGTGTTGACGTAGTCCGTGCCGGTCAGCGAGGGGACACCGATCTGGCGTTCGCGCGCACGCTCGAGGAGTTTCAGCATCACGTAACGGGCGCGGTGCCGGCCTCCCTGCTCGATCACGCCGTCGAGGGACTCGAGCCACTCGAGTGTCTCCTCAACGTCCGTGTCCGGCAGGTTCGTGGGTAGACCGTTGAGGATCGGTCCAGCCTCGTTCTGAGTCACGTTCAGTCCTCTCTGTGGCGCTGGGGCGCCCTAAACAATGCTGCTCGGGAATAACTTTTCCTAGCCTATCCCCCTCGACCCAGGCACCTGCATAGTCTGCCGGTATGCGTTACACCATTCGCGACGGCCGCCCCGACGACTGGGCCGCCGCGCGGGCACTGCGGCTCGAGATGCTGCGGAACAGCCCGCACGCGTTCGGCGACCGCCTGGAGGATGTGACCGCCTGGGACGACGAGCGCTGGCGGGTGCGCTCGTCGTCGATGACCATGCCGGACAGCGCCTGGGCTGTGGCCGTGTCCGACGACGGCAGATTCCTCGGGCAGATGGCCGGGCGCGACTACTTCGGCGAGGCGTGGCTGCTCGAGGTCTACGTCGCCCCCGGCGCGCGCGGCAGCGGGGCCGCGGGCCGGCTGCTGGCCGAGATCGAGGCGTGGGCCGCGGCGCGGGGGCATCGTCGGCTCTACCTGGACGTCAGCGAACGCTCGACGGCCGCGCGCCGCTTCTACGCTCGGTCCGGCTTCGTGGAGACAGGGAAGTTCTCGCCCCACCCGCTGTTCCCTTCCGAGAGCGAGATCGAGATGGTGAAGCAGCTCACGGATAACTGACGTGGGTCATGGATGGAAGCGTCGTTCCTTCGTAGCTTGGGGCCAACTCAAGATACGAAGGACTCAGAATGAACACGTTACGACAGTGGTGGCGCGGGCAATGGACCGTGCCGATCGTCTCCGGCCTGCTGATCGTCGTCAGCTGGATCGTGGAGCGGGTGGCGGACACCGCGCTGTCCGGCCGGTGGTGGCTGGATGCCGGTGAGCACGCCACCAGCGGGGAATCCTTCATGCTCTCCGACGCGCTCATGGTGGCTGCCGCGGTCGTCGCCGGGTACCGCATCGTCGTCAATGCGGTGCGGGCGCTGACGGTGAAGCACATCAGCATCGACCTGCTCGTCTCCGTGGCGGCGATCGGTGCGACGATCATCGGCAACTTCTGGGAGGC
>JAAYZP010000001.1 GCA_012514785.1 Propionibacterium sp.
CGACGACGAGGCCTGGCTGCTAGCCGTGACCGGCGCCGTCCCGCCCGAGGGCCGGCTGCCGGTCTCGTTCCCGCGATCCATGGACGCGGTCCGGGCCGCCCGCGAGGACGTGGCCGGCGACGCCGAGCCGCTGTTCCCGGCAGGGCACTCCGTCGCGACCCCCGACAATCCCCCGAGGTGAGATCCATGCCCGACCTGCCCATCCACGCCGAGTTCACGTCGGCCGGCGCCCTCGCCCGTTGCGACGCCGGCGGGCTCAGCATCATCCAGTACCCCGCCTCCGAGCTGGAGCCGGGGCCGCACCAGGTGTGGCTGCGGTGGCGCGGAGCCGGCGGGCACCGCGCGCTCGGCCTCACTGGTCCGGCCGGCGGCGGCCTCGTCGGCCGGACCGACGACGGCGTGACGCTCAGGGGGCACCACGAGGACGTCGACTGGGAGCTCGCCTGGGACCAGCCTGCCGGCGGCGGCCGCTTCGGCTGGTGGCTGCGGGTGACCAACCGAGGTGCCTCCCCCGTCGAGCTCGACGCCGTCTGGACGCTCGACGCCGCGCTCACCCCCTGGGAAGCGCTCAGGCGCAACGAGTTCTACGTCTCGCAGTACCTCGATCTCACGCCGCTCCCCGACGACGGGAGCCTCGTGATGGCGGTGCGGCAGAACATGCCCGGCGACGCCCACCCCTGGCTGGCGCTCGGGGCGACGCGGCGCGTCGTGGCCTGGTGCACCGACGCCCTCCAGCTGCGGCCGGTCCCGGGCACGGGGCTGGACCTCGGCGTCGATCTGCCCTCCGAGCGGCTGCAGCACGAGCACACACTGGCCGGGCTCCAGACGGAGCCGTGGCGCCTCGGGCCGGGTGAGGAGGGGGTCGTGGGGTTCCGGGGCGTCGTCGTCGCGGACCACCCGGAGGCGTCCTCGCCGTCCGACGTCGAACGCGTCCGTCCGCTGCTCAGCGAGGGGTGGACCGAATCGGCGCCGCCCGGCTCCGACCCCCACGACGCGGTGCCCACGGTGTTCAGCCCCGCGTTGTTCGCGCACGGCGAGGACCTGGTGGAGGCGGAGCTGCTCGCGCTGGTGGGCGACGCCGGGGAGGTCGAGCGGGGGCCGGGCGGCGCGGTGTGGTCGTACGCGTCCGGCGGGGCGCACGTCGTCGCGGCGGCGAAGGAGCGGGCGGTGCTGCGCCCGCACGGGCACATCATCCGGGCCGCGGCCGGGCCCCGGCCGCAGGATCCGGTGGCCGCGGTGACCGTGTGGATGGACGGCACGTTCGCGTCGCAGCTGACGCTCGGCAACGCGTCCGGCGACCCCCTGCTGTCGGTCCGGCGCAGCTACCTCGGCCTCAAGCAGGCCGACGGGGTGCGCCTGTTCGTCCGCGAGGACGACGGCCACTGGCACCTGCTGGGGCTGCCGAGCGCGTGGGCCGTGGACGCGTCGTCGGCGTCGTGGTGGTACCGGCTGGGCGGGCGGACGGTGCGGGTCGTCACCCGGCTCGACCTGGCCGGGATGACGCTGCAGGTGGAGGTCGACGGCGAGCCGCTCGACGTCCTCGTCTCGGTGACGGGCGAGCAGTGGCGCACGCCGTGCCCTCGCTCCGCTCCGACGACGCGGGCGTCCGCCGGCTCGACGCCTTCCTGCCGTGGCTCGCGCACAACGCGTTCATCCACTACCAGGCGCCGCGTGGCCTGGAGCAGTTCGTCGGCGGCGCGTGGGGCACGAGGGACGTCTGCCAGGGCCCGATCGGGCTATTGACAGCGATCGACCGGCCCGACCTCGTACGCGACGTGCTGCTCACCGTCTTCGCCGGGCAGCAGGACGACGGCGACTGGCCGCAGTGGTTCCAGTACCTGGAGGACGACCGCGCGCCCGGGCACCGCGAGAGCCACGGCGACGTCGTCTACTGGCCGCTGAGAGCGCTGGGCGAGTACCTCGACGCCACCGGTGACCTGGCGATCCTCGACGGACCGGCCGGGTGGGCCGGGCGCGAGGCGCTGTTGCCGCCGAGCCCGGTGCGCGACCACGTGTGGCGCGCCGTCGACCACCTGCTGGGCGCGAGGAGCGCCGATCCCCGCCTGCCGGCCTACGGCCACGGCGACTGGAACGACTCGCTGCAGCCCGCCGACCCGCGGCTGGCCTCCGAGATGGTCTCCACCTGGACGGCCGGGCTGGAGGTGGCGGCGCTCACCGCGCTGGCCGACGGGCTGGGCGACGCGGAGCCCGACCTCGTCGCGCGGCTCCGCGGAGTGGTCCACGACACGGAGCGGGCGATCCGCGACCTGCTGCTCGTCGACGGCGAACTCTGCGGCTATGCGCTGGTGACCGACGAAGGCGTCCGCCCGCTCGTGCACCCCCGCGACGACCGGACCGGGCTCCGGCACGGCGCGCTGCAGATGATCCACGCCATCGCCGACGAGCAGCTCGCCCCCGACGAGGCCGCCCGGCACCTGCGGATCATCGACGAGCACCTCGACGGGCCCGCCGGGATCTATCTGTTCGACCGGCCCGTGGCCTACCACGGCGGGGAAACGCGTACGTTCCTGCGGGCGGAGGCCGCGTCGTTCTGGGGTCGCGAGATCGGGCTGATGTACACGCACGCACACATCCGCTGGGTGGAGGCGCTGCTCCGGCTCGGGCTGGCCGAGCGCGCGTGGCGGGCGTTGGGCGTCGTCGTGCCCGACGGCCTGTCGGCGCTCGCCCCCGGCGCGCGGCCGCGGCAGTCGAACACGTACTACTCGTCCGTCGACGCCGCCTTCCGCGACCGGGCCGACGCCGAGGAACGCGCGGATGCGATGTTCGATCCCGCATTCGGGTTCGAGGGCGGCTGGCGGGTGTACTCGTCCGGACCGGGGCTGATCCTGCGGCTGGTCGTCGAGGGGTTCTTGGGGCTGCGCGCGACGCGGGAGGGCGTCGTCGTGGATCCGGTGCTGCCGGCGGGCGAGCTCGAGGCGACGGTGTCGCTCGCCGGGCGACGGCTGCGGGTGCGCTACGACGTCGGAAGCGCGGGGCCCGGAGTGAGCGCCATCACCTGCGACGGGGAAGCTGTGGACACAGTGCCGGTCCCCCGCCGATACCGGCCGGGCGGGGTGCGCATCCCGACGGCGGTGTGGGAGTCGCTGGGCCATGTGGAGGCGGAGCTCGTGCTGGACGTGCGCGTCGGTGCAGGAGCGGCTGGAGATTGACGAAGGTTTGGTGCCCGTGTTGACCCAAGCATCAATGTAGCTACACTTGTAGCCATGAGCATCGATGAGTCCATGGCCCTGCGGGACGTGAAGAACCGCCTCTCCGAGGTGGTGGACCAGGTCGAGCGTCAGCACGACCGGGTCGTCATCACTCGCCACGGGAAGCCTGCGGCGGTGGTCATCAGCACGGAGGACTTGGCATCCCTGGAGGAGACCCTGGAGGTGGTGAGCCGGCCGAAGCTCGTCAGCCAGGTCCGCGACAGCCTTGCGGAACTTGCTCGCGGCGAGGCCGAAGTGCTGAGCAAGGACGACATCCTCGGGTCCCTTCGCCGCTGATGGCCGAACAGTACGAGATCGCTTGGACCCCTTCGGCCAAGCGAGCGTTGCAGCGGCTGCCCGAAAAGGTGGCCACAGCAGCCATCGAGTTCATCTATGGGCCCATGTCAGAGAACCCCCAACGCGTCGGGAAAGCACTTCGTTTCGAGCTGGAAGGGCTACACGCCGCGCGCCGTGGGGAATACCG
>JAAYZP010000098.1 GCA_012514785.1 Propionibacterium sp.
AGGTGTCCGCCGCAGCACTTCCGGACACAGGCTCTTCCTCCACCACCCAGAAACGGCTTCCATAGTTCGAGCCACTTCTATTGACTCTGGGAATGGTGATCATACATTCACCTTCGTCGCTGATTGTGCACGTGGCCCAGTCTGCGTCTACTCGGCTGCCTGGCGCATTCCCGACATTGGTGTAGAGACGGAAGACCGCACCTGCTGTGTATGAGTAGTCATCGCCGATGTTGGTCAACCCAGATAGGGAAGTGGGGTTCGCCCGCACTCGCTTACGGACGACTACGTCCATCTCGATGCCGGACGCCATCGGCTCAATGCGTGTGACATCAGATTCGAGATCGGATGCAACTGCCGAGGGCTCTTCAGCTGAACGTTCGTCGGTGGGGCCGCTTTCCATGTCAACGTCGCCCTTGGCCGCCGTGCCCGCGCCCGCCGCCTCAGGTTCACCCTCAGCAGACGCACCCCCCTGCCCTTCCGGCTCCGGCGCCTGTTCCTCAACCTCTACGAATGCCGGTTCCTCTACCTCATCGGTGGGCACAGAGGTGTCAGCGACCACGGGCTCCACCTGGACGGCGGCCACATCGTCGACCTCGACGACCTCCTCGTCCGCCCACGACAGGTTCGACGACAGCAGCGCCACCGACAGCAGCGTCGCGACCGCGCCGGCCGCAGCCTTGCGTCGTCGTCGCGCACGAGATCCCCCGCCGAACGTACGCGTCAGGCGTCGCTTATTACGGTCCCCAAACCACATATTCTCTTCCCCCATGCCGCTGCCCAGCGGCACTTTTCTCGGATTTTCATCCGTCCCGCCCCACAGTCAAGTGGTCTCCCGCCCGATTGTCAAGGACGAGTTTTAACTTGTTTCCCAGAATCCATTTAGTTGGGATTCTTTCAAATGGACTCCCCCAATATTCGCTTCCTCCCGGAAGTTCCCCATCTACGGCCCGACGCTGCTTTGCGTCGCGTTGATGCCTAATACATTAGCGTATGCGTTCGAACATTCCCCATCCGGGGGCGAATTCTCACAATCAATTCCCGAACGATCGTGCTAGTCAGGGCACACTCATCCCTCCCCGGCGTCGTGCGCTCCACCCACGCGGGCCCTCAAGCGTACGATGGGGAGATGTCCCCGGACGACGACACCCAGCCCGCCGATTCGCACCGGCGCAACGAGACGAGCGCGGAGCGCCTCGACCGCAACTGGGGCGAGCTCCTCCAAGAGTTCCGCGTCGCCCAGACCGGCATCCAGATCCTCTTCGGCTTCCTCCTGATCCTGCCCTTCCAGAGCCGCTTCTCGGACCTCGCCGACGCCCAGCGCCTCCTCTACCTCGTCGTCTTCGCCTGCATGACCATCTCCACGATCTGCATCCTCGCCCCGGTCGTCGCCCACCGCCTCCTCTTCCGCCAGAAGGCCAAGGGCCGGCTCGTCCAGTTCGGCAGCAGCCTCGCCAAGGTCTCGCTCGCGTTCCTCGCCGGCGCGTTCAGCGGCGCGGTCGGGCTCATCGTCAGCATCGTCGTCGACGCCACGGCCGCCTGGGTGGCAGGCTGCGCCACCCTCGTCCTCGCCCTCGTCCTCTGGCTCGCGATCCCCCTCACCGCGCTGCGCCACGGCCTAGACTCCTGACCACCAAAGGGGGCGCCATGAGCGAGCTGCGAGTAGAGACCACGGCCATCGACGGGCTGCTGATCGTCCGCCAACCCGTCCACGGCGACCACCGCGGCTGGTTCAAGGAAGCCTGGCAGCGCCGCAAACTCGTCGCGCTCGGCCTCCCCGATTTCGCCCCCGTACAGCAGAACATCTCCTACAACCACGCCGCCGGCGCCACCCGCGGCATCCACGCCGAACCCTGGGACAAGTTCGTGAGCCTCGCCGCCGGCCGCATCTTCAGCGCCTGGGTGGACCTCCGCGAAGGCCCCGGCTTCGGCACCGTCGTCACCCTCGAGATGGGGCTTGACACCGCCGTCTTCGTGC